>QCVU01000097.1 GCA_003210275.1 Prochlorococcus sp. AG-686-M10 | reverse complement strand
TCAGCAGCTATTTGTGCTTGTTTGCCCCATATTTCTAAATTAAACCAGTCAGGTTCATCACCTCTACTTATTCTATTTACTGCAAGAGTGAAGTTGGCTACTGTACTTCCAGATTCGAAATATCTCACATCAGGTTCTCTACCAGCTCTACCAACCAAATTAATAGTGTTAATTTCCATAAACAGCTTTTTTTTTATATTACTCATTTTTTTTGTTTTTGCTTAAAGTTTTGCAAGCTATTCATAACTAAATAAAAGATTTTTGAGAGGTATTGAGAAAATAGAGATATTATTTATTTAATAGATTTCTTATTGTGATTTTTAACAGATTTAAATTTTCTAGAGACATAGGTATTGACTTGGGTACTGCTAATACTCTTATTCACGTATCAGGCAAAGGTGTGGTTTTACAGGAACCTTCAGTGGTAGCTATGGATCTTGAAGAGGGAGTTCCTTTAGCAGTAGGTGAAGAAGCAAAATTAATGCTTGGAAGAACCCCAGGAAATATAAGAGCCGTGAGACCTCTAAGAGATGGAGTTATTGCCGATTTTGATGCGGCAGAACAAATGATAAAAACTTTTATTCAAAAATGTAATGAAGGGAGGGGACTTTTAGCTCCAAGAATAGTTATTGGTATTCCGAGTGGGGTTACTAGTGTTGAACGAAGAGCAGTTAGAGAAGCTGGATTGGCTGGAGCTAGAGAGGTTCATTTGATTGATGAACCTGTAGCTGCTGCTATAGGGGCTTCATTGCCAGTAACTGAACCAATTGGAACTATGATTGTTGATATTGGTGGTGGAACTACTGAAGTAGCAGTTTTAAGTTTGGGCGGAACGGTCTTAAGTGAATCAGTAAGAATTGCAGGTGATGAACTTAATGAGTCGATAGCAATTTATCTTAAAAAAGTACATAATCTAGTCGTCGGGGAGAGAACTGCAGAAGATATTAAAATTAAAATTGGATCGGCATTTCCAGATGATGAATTTGATACTACCTCTATAGAAGTTAGAGGCTTACACCTTTTATCTGGCTTACCGAGATCTATTACCTTAACCTCTGGAGAAATTAGAGAGGCTATGGCTGATCCTCTTAATAAAATTGTTGAGGCTGTAAAAAGAACCTTGGAGCGAACTCCTCCTGAATTAGCGGCAGATATAGTTGATAGAGGCATTATGCTCGCGGGAGGGGGAGCTCTTGTAAGAGGGATTAGTGATTTACTTAGTCATGAAACTGGAATTTTTACTCACATTGCAGAGAATCCATTATTATGCGTAGTCAATGGTTGTGGTGTGGTATTGGATGATTTCAAAAAACTCAAGAGAGTTGTTGATACACCTGATTTTATAAGGAATGCGATTAGAGATTAATTGAATGGTAGATATTCGACGAATATCAACTAATCGTTGGTGGAATAAAAAGAATAATTGGCGTTTATTTATATTTTTATCATTCTTGTTTTTTGTGAGAACAACAAAGGGATCTTTATATAAAGATTTTTATTATTTAATTTCAAAACCTTTTTGGCCAGGACAATTTCAAAGGGAAGTTTTAACTAAAAGTGTTGAACCAGAGTTCTTGATCAGATTAAAACAGCTAGAGAAAGATAATAAAAGATTACGTGAAATTTTATCTCTACAAAGATTGTCTGATTCTGAAAGTATTTCAGCGATTGTAATTTCAAGAAAAACCGGAAGTTTTTGGAGGCAAATTATTTTGAATAAAGGTGTAAAAGACGGAGTAGAAATTGGGAGTTTTGTTGTTGGTCCAGGAGGCTTATTAGGAAGAGTAGTTAATACTTCTTTATTTACTTCGACAGTAAAATTATTAACTTCTCCTGAAAGTAAAGTAGGGGTTTGGGTTGAAAGGATTCAGATGCATGGATTATTAGTGGGCTCAGGAAATGATTATCCAAAAGTGATTTTTTATAATAAGGATATTGATATTAAAGTTGGTGATTTTGTTTTATCTTCCCCAGCAAGTACTTTATTACCTCCCAATATTCCCATAGGTATTGTTCAATCTGT
>QCVU01000096.1 GCA_003210275.1 Prochlorococcus sp. AG-686-M10 | reverse complement strand
AGATTTTATTGCTTCAATCAAAACTTTATTTTTTAATTTTATATTTATAAAACCTGGTCCCGCAATTTCTAAATTTTCACACAAATTAGATATCTTTTTATTTTCTTTAAGGGTCTCAATAAATGCAATAGCAATTTCTCTAGGGTTACTTTTATAAATCTTAGATAAAACAAGACATATATTACATTGATAATCACCAAACTCCTCTTTAGATGCTTGATTAATTAGATTTTTACGTATTTTTTCAAATTCTTCTTTCTTTTCATTTTTTATAAGACTTTCTAGAAGGGTTTCTTCAAAGCTTTTAGTTAATTCTTTAAAAATTGTCTGCATGAATTATTAAAATGCTATTCGAGTCATTTAATTAATATAACGCATACTAAAATCAATCCAATTACTTTTAGTAATTGAAGAACTTGTTGAAATTAAATCAATTCCATCAATTAAATAGTTACTAATGTTTATTGGATTAATTCCAGATACCTCTATAATTAAATCATTCCTAATTGTTCTATAAGAGTTATTTGTTGATAACTCTCTTAACTGTTTAATGCCTTTTTTAAGTAATTCAGGATTAAATTCATCTAACAAAATACTATCTGCACCTGCTAAAACTGCATCTTTTGCTTGCTTCATATCTTCTGCTTCAATAATAATATGAGTTGTAAAGGGAGTATTTAATCTAATTTTTCCAACTGCATTTTTCAAGTTATCAGTCCATGCAATATGGTTTTCTTTAATCATTGCAGCATCATATAATCCCATTCTATGATTAATACCACCACCACATTTAAAAGCATACTTTTCAAATATTCTTAAACCAGGAGTAGTTTTTCTTGTATCTGCTAAATTTATATTTGTACCTTTCAAAACATCCACAATGTTTTTTGTATAAGTTGAGATTCCCGATAAATGCATTGAGATATTGAGACTTATTCTTTCACTTGCTAAAAGACTTCTAGAAGGACCATTTAGTTCAAGAAGCTTTTGATCCTTCAAAAATTTTTCACCATCATTAATAAAAAAATTGCACTCTATCTTTTCGTCAATTTTTTTTAAAATTTCTTTTATTATTCCAACACCACAAAATATTCCTTGCTCTTTTGCTATCCAATGGGCTTTTCCTATTTTTTTGGTAATCGCAGAAGATGTTAGATCACCTTTACCGATATCTTCTTCAATCCAACCATCAATAATTCTAGAAATATTTGGAGAGTATAAATCCACTAAATTTGAATAAGATAAAAATTTTATTTTAACTTTTAAAGTTTACTTTATACATTTATGTATTTTAATAAAAATTTATTTACCTATACAAAATTTGGAAAAAATATTATTTAGTAGATCTTCAGTTAATTCTTGACCTGTAATTCTCGATAAGTTTTTTATTCCATCTCTAACTTCAATTGATAATAAATCGAAGGGTAATTGATTAGCAATTATTGGATCAGTATCATTTAAATTTTTTAGGCAATCAGTTAGGTTTGATATTTGTCTTTCATTTAAAAAAATATCTATATTTTCAAATTCTTTTGATCCACATTTTTTAACTATCTTTTCGACTAGTTCTTTTTCGCCTTCATCATTTTTAATACTCATTAAAACAGAGTTCGATAAATTTTTTTTATTTACTTTTTTTGAATCAATTAAATCTTTTTTATTCCCCAAGATTGTAATTAATTTTTCTTGTGGAATTTTGCTTATAATTTTCTCATCATCCTTGTTTAATCCTTCTTCAAGACTATATAAATAGATTATATAGTCTGAGTTTTGAATCATTTCAAAGCTTTTTTCAATCCCAATATTTTCTATATATTCATCGGTTTCTCTAATGCCAGCGGTATCTATTATTTTTATTGGTATATCCTTTATAGTCAAATTCACTTCAATTATATCTCTAGTTGTTCCTGGAATACTAGTAACTATTGCTTTTTCTTTTTTTGAGAGAAGATTTAAAAGAGAACTTTTCCCAACATTAGTTTTGCCAATAAGAGCAATTGATATGCCATTATGAATATGCGCCCCCCTTTTTGAATTTTCTATAAGGATTTCTATTTTTTCTTTTATAATTTTAATATTTCTAGAAAAATCATTATAATTAAATTCTGAAAAATCCTCTTCAAAGTCTACTCTTGCCTCTATTTCTGATAATTGCTCGATTAAATCATTTTTAATAATATCAATCTTTTTCTTTATTT
>QCVU01000095.1 GCA_003210275.1 Prochlorococcus sp. AG-686-M10 | reverse complement strand
AGTTGTTGAAGCGATAGCAGGATCAGGAATTTATGTGAGAGATAATATTAAAAAAGAAGATTTTAAAAAATCTTTTAATTCAAAAAACAATATAAATATAACTCCTGACCTAGAGGCAAAAAAAACAGTAGATAATTTAATCAAACTTGGATGCACTCTTCAAGAAACAAGAAATCTTTTGACTAATGAAATTGATTGGCGTATTAAATGTGGATCAAGAATAATTGTTAGTACTCCTCGGGAAGATATAGGTGCCTCTATGTTGATTGCAGAAGACCTCTCTCCAAACATCAACGTCCCAGTGGAGGTTGTCCCAATGGAAGAATTAGAAAAAGTTCTTTGCAACTCCAATAATGGGACAATAGTCACAAGTAGATATTTTTTACAACCCTTAGAAAAATTAGCAAGAAAATATAGCGTTAGAGCTATTGCAGTTGATTTGAGCGACTTTCAAAAAGAATTAAAAATAATCAAGGAATTAAAACCTGGGAGTTGTGTAGGTATTGTAAGCATCAGCCCTGGCCTATTAAGAGCCGCAGAAATTATCATACATAGCATGAGAGGAAGTGATATAGTAATCATGACTACTATCTCGGATAACAGTAGTAGATTATTAGCCCTTTTAAAAGCTTCCAATCATATAGTATGTGATGGCCCTAGTTTATCCGTTATTGAAAATACTCTTTTAAAAAATCGTTCGCAATTGATGAGAGCACCACAAATAATATGTGCAAAAAACTATTTGAGCCTCAAAACTATAAATCATTTAAAGACAGAGATAGGGGTTATTAATTAATTCATCATGCTAAGAACTTTCAAGTCAGATATTGATATAATAAGAGAGAGAGATCCTGCAGCAAGGGGGATTTTAGAAATTTTTCTTTGCTATCCCGGTTTCCAATCAATTATAGTTCATAGGTTGACCCATAAATTATGGCTATTAAAATTCCCTTTAATTCCGAGATTATTAAGTCATTTAAATAGATTATTCACAGGAATAGAAATACATCCAGGTGCCAAAATCGGGAAAAAAGTTTTTATAGATCATGGCATGGGTGTTGTCATAGGCGAAACAGCTGAAATTGGTAATAACTGCTTACTTTATCAAGGAGTGACATTAGGAGGTACTGGGAAAAGTCATGGTAAAAGACATCCAACATTAATGGAGAATGTTGTAGTAGGAGCAGGAGCAAAAGTTCTAGGTTCTATAATAATTGGACCTAATACTAGAATTGGCGCAGGATCTGTCGTTGTTCGCAATGTAGAAGAAAATAGTACTGTTGTTGGAATACCAGGCAGAGTTGTTCATCAAAGTGGGGTAAAAGTAAACCCTTTAGCACACTCTGCGTTACCAGATGCCGAAGCTAATGTAATTAAAAATTTAATGGATAGAATAGATCAACTTGAAACCCAAATTCTTAAATTACAAAAAACCTTTCAATGTTTGGTAAATTCAGAATCTAGTGATATTTCTAAAGTTGGCAATGCTCAAAATCTAAAAGATAAGGAAATAATAGAATTCTTAGGAGAAGATTAATTTCGAATTTAATTATTAGTTTCTTTTTCGCTTTTAGGTTGAAACATAAACATTGAATAAATGACATTTCTTCTCATATTAGTCATCATTTCAAGAAACATATCATAACCTTCATTTTTATATTCAATCAGGGGGTCCTTTTGACCATAACCTCTTAACCCTACTGATTCTCTTAAAGAATCCATCGATTGAAGATGTTCTCTCCATAAATTATCAATTTGTTGCAGTATAAAAAACCTTTCAGCTTCCCTCATTAAACCTGGACGAAATTGCTCTATTTGAGCTTCCTTCAAATCATATGCAATACGTAATTGCTCTTGAAGATAATTTTTTAGTTCTTCAAGAGATAACACACTAATATCTGTTGATTTAAGATCATTTAATAAATAAATGAATTCTTTTACTTTAGAAATCAATTGATCAATATCCCATTCTTCTGGAGGTAAATCAGGATTGATATAAGCTTCTACAATTTCTTCCATTGTTCTTTCTCCATACCCTATGACTTGTTTCTTCAAATCATTTCCTTTTAGAACTCTTAATCTCTCATTATAAACTGCTTTTCTTTGATTATTCATAACCTCATCATATTCAAAAACTTGTTTTCTGATGTCATAATAATAAGTCTCAACTTTCTTCTGAGCACTTTCTAAGGATCTAGTAAGCATTCCTGACTCAATAGGCATATCTTCATCTACCCTAAAAGCGTTCATTAAGTTTGCTACCCTA
>QCVU01000094.1 GCA_003210275.1 Prochlorococcus sp. AG-686-M10 | reverse complement strand
AAGTTTCAGCTTTTGCTGTTTCCAAATACTTAATGGAAGACTTAACCAGTATGAAACCCTTAACTATCTTAAAAAATGTGGCTTTAACACCCCTCACAGTTACTTCACAAATTTTACAAGCCAAGTCGAGTTATTTAGAAAAAGATGGTTAGATGGAAAAATATTTTCTAAATACCCAACTGATGGAATTGTCATCAAAATAAATAGCAGAAAATTGCAGTTACTTAGAGAAACAAATTTTTCAAAATACAATGAATGGCAATATGCAATTAAAAATTAATCAATAATAACTAATCAATCATAAAAAGTAATTTTTAATTAAATCACAAAAAGAGTCATTTATTGAGTACTCACGATCCCTGCCATAAGTATTTACGATAAAAATATTACGTAAGCTTAATTGTTAATTAAGCTTCAATATCCTTAAGAAGATTTAGAAAATGACTGCCACTATCACTAAGAATAAAATTTCTAATTGGACCATATCAGATATTCCCAATTTAGAGGGGAAAACAGCTTTTATTACTGGAGCAAATAGTGGTCTTGGCTATTACACCGCTAAAGCTCTAGCAGAAAAAAATGCACATGTTTTGCTTGCTTGCAGAAGTTTAGAAAAGGCTAATTCGGCTATAAACAAATTAAAATCACTTAATCCTGAAGGTAAATTCACTCCAATAGAACTAGATCTATCAGATTTAAATAATGTAAGTGAACTTGGATCAAAAATATCAAGTGAGTTTAATGAGTTAGATTTGCTTATTAACAATGCAGGTATAATGCATCCACCAAAAACATTAAGTAAACAAGGGTTTGAAATACAATTTGCGGTCAATCATTTAGCACATATGCTTCTAACACTAAAATTACTTCCTTTAATAGAAAAGAAAGAAAATTCTAGAATAGTAACAGTAACTTCAGGGGCTCAGTTCTTTGGAAAAGTTGGATGGAATAATCTAAAAGCAGAAAATTACTATAACAAGTGGGAATCATACGCTAATAGTAAATTAGCTAACGTAATGTTTGCTTTAGAGTTAAATGAAAAACTAGAGCAAAAGAATATTTTATCTTTGGCGGCGCATCCAGGAATTGCAAAAACAAATCTTTTTTCAGCACAGAAACCAAAACCAAGTCCAATTGAAACTTTCTCTTTAGAATTATTTAGTCCAATTTTTCAATCTGCAGAGATGGGCGCTTTACCTCAATTACTTGCTGCTACTTCTCCTGAGGCAAAGGGAGGAGAGCATTACGGGCCTAAATTTAATTTTAGGGGCCATCCAAAATTATCTCCAACTTCACCATTTGCTCTAAATAAAAATGAAAGGAAAAATTTATGGGAAAAGAGTATGGAAATACTTAGAAGTTTTTTATGAGTTTTTTAGTTTTATTAACTTCAAAAAATATTTCAGAATATGCAATTCACTTTCTGAAAGTTTCATAAATTCATTTAAAGCCTGATAATTATCTTCATCAAATTCTTTGGCTATTTCCAAAAATTCCTTATGATTTTCATTTACAAATCTCTCTGCAATTTGTGATGGAGATAAACCCTTCTCAATCAAATTACCTGGAGCATTTTTCTCCCAATTTTTATAAAACCAAGAAAACCATAAATCAGAAATATTTTCTCTCATTTGATTAATCTTTATATTTGATTTTAGACCTAGGAAATAAAAACAACCCAGAAAGTATTGCAAATATTGTTAGAAAACCTAAAACAGGCGAAAAAATAGGTTGTAGGTTTATTAAGAAAAAATTTCCAGTGTGAATTTTCATAAGCCAAAAGTAATCCAGTCCAAAATATTGAAATAAAGAATATAAGCTTCCACTAAGAACAGTTATAAATAATGGAATTACTGATATAAGAGTAATACTTCTGTGAAGTTTTTTTGTTTTAGTTTTAGACATTATTTATTTTCCCTAAGATATTTGTGAAGTTCTTTTTCGCTTTCACAAGCCATCCACATTTCTTTTATTTTAAATGTTCCAATACAACCAAGGTTTTTAGCTTTTTCTTTAGCTTCACTTTCAGTTGAATAATAACCTCTGAGATGAGCTTTTAATTCAATATCTATTAAATTAAATCCAAAAATAATTAAAAAGATGTTTATTAATTTTAATTTAGAAATTAGATTAGTTTTTAAAGAATTTTTCATAATTAAATAGAACAAATAATTTCTATTCTTCAATCTAATTTTAAATTTAATGCCTATTAATAATAATTCAACAAATGGAGGGAAAATTAATTTTATTATCGGTTTAGGAAGATCTGGATT
>QCVU01000093.1 GCA_003210275.1 Prochlorococcus sp. AG-686-M10 | reverse complement strand
GCTAGGATTGGAGCTGACTGAGCTCCCTTCGTTCTTTTCAATAACCCATGTACTTCCTTCCCTAGTCATTAATTTTAGATAAGATGTCCAACCTTGGTTCCCATGAACATTGCAATAAAGCAAGGGATAAAGAGTGCTACCCGTTACTGATTTAGTATTAAATAATGATATACAAGTTAAGAAAGTGAAAATAAATAACCTGAAATTAGTGATTGACGTCATAGAAAAATAATAGATTTATTGTGTATTTATTCAAATACTATTTATATAGATATAGCAAAATAAGAAAAGGAGCTAATTACCTCTTATTGTAGATCGACTGTCAATTTTTAATAAGGGAATTGTTCAGAGGTCATTTCTGTAACACCTAATTTCGCACAATAATCATAAACATCTCGACCTTCTACCCCAGAATATTCCTCTAATTTATTTGCTATTTTTCCATTCCATTGATCATTTTTAAGTGCAATACAAAGTTGTTTCCCTTTAAAATTTTTATAAACAGGTGTTAAACCAATAATCACAACGAGTCCTAATGCAAAAAATATCTTTGAAAATCCCATAGTTAATATTTAATAGCCATCTGCCAATAAGAAATCGGTGCAAGTAGTAAGCGTTTCATTTATAAACCAAGAATCTTTTTTCTCATCTCTTTATATTCTTCATCTGAAATAAGATTTCTTTCTTTCATTGATAATAAGTCTTTAAGTTTTTTTTCCATTTCTTCCTCACTATTTTTTTCTGGAACTATTTCTAAAGTTTTCTCAAGATTTTGTTTTTTGCCTGGGGTAGGTTTTCCTGCATCTACCCATTTAGCAACAAGTTGTCTCATATCTCTTTCATATTGGTTGCCCTGATACCAAACCCATAACAAAATCAATATTCCAGGAACAACAAAAACACATAAACCAATAATTACAAGAATAATGGCAAGACAACCTCCCATCTTGCTTGGGATTGGATACCCCATTGACCTTGCCCAAAGGACTGCTTTTTCCCTAGTTTCAGATTCAGTCATTGGATTAGATTTGAACCCTTTATCTTCTAATTTTTTTGCGACTATTCCTTGAGGGATTTTGCATATAATTTTTCCTTTATCATCACAAAGTTCATAATTAATTCCCTTATAACCAGACAAAGCCTCATCTACTGGGGTATCACTATTTATTTCACCACGATCAATTGCATAACTTAATGCTGCTTTAAATGCCTCTTCTTCCATTAATACTTAATTGCCATCTGCCAATAAGGATAGCAATCAATAGATTTTTCTCTAATTAATTGTAATTTTCTAGAATTTATTTTTATAACTATTCCATCAGTAGGAATATCAGCAAAGAGTTTTTTTAGACCTCCATGCTTGCCTATAAGTTTCTATTTGAGAAGTCCTATTTGCTTGATAACTTTCAAGTACGGAGAAGCCCAATTTCCTAAGGTAATTGAGACTTTCGTATTGGTTGCAGTTGCCGTTGATGATCTGGAAGGCTGCAAACGTGATTTTTTGGTTAGGTTCGTAGCTTTTGCTCCTGAGGTAACCACTTGCGACTCGTTGGCTAGGTTCGTAGCTTTTGCTCCTGAGGTAACCACTTGCGACTCGTTGGCTAGTCGTGGGCTCTTCTTCTTTGGTAAATAATTCTCCACGAACCATAAAACTTGATCTAAAAGAGAGTCTTTTGGGTATTGTTTGGATTGCTTTAATTTTTTCTGAAACATCTATGCCTTTTCTACTAATTCCTTTTTCTAGATTGCCGTCTTTATAACTTATGGCAAGAGCACAGCCGTCAATTTTTGGTTCGACAATAATCCTAGTATTAGGCAAAAGACCTTCTAGAAACTCTTCTAGGTTGTCTTTCGGCAAGCTGGGCAAAGGTAATGATTTTTTATTATAAAAGTAATTGCATTTAGGGTCTATTCTTAAAAGATTTCTTTCTAACTGGTCAAACTTTTTATCTGTAATCAATCCACGGCCTGCACGATATTCGTCATCATAATATTTAATTTTTTCTTCTAGATATGTAGTCATAATTAAGCAACTTTAATTTTTTTCAATAATTACAGTAGTTTTACCGTCTAATATTGGTCTATTTTTTTCTCCAATTTGCTCTTTCATTACTTCTTTAACATCTATTCCTAATACACAAGCATCTTCCGCTCTTTGATCTAAACCAATATATTTATTAGTTTTAATGTCATACATTCCAATACCAATATCAAATTTTATAGGGCTTTCATACTTTCTAGCTTTACTTACCTTTTCTGGAATTAAAACTTCAACAGCAAAACCAATCTCTTTTAAAAACAAATTAAATTCTGATCTTTTTTCTTTTATAAATCTATCTTTATCCAAAAAGTTATTAACTTTATCTT
>QCVU01000092.1 GCA_003210275.1 Prochlorococcus sp. AG-686-M10 | reverse complement strand
AATTAAATCCATTTTTATTTCTAAAACATCCTCAGCTCATATCCAAATATACTTTTAAATTATAATGCCAATTAAAAATAGATCGGTAAATACTGGCCGGTTTAGTTAGGTAAACCGAAATTCGGTGTATTTGCCGTATAATTTTCTTCGGTTTGTATCCTTACAAGATTCAAATATTTGTAAGATATTTGATTTGTACTTAATTCAAAGGTCACTATGTATTCAATGTTTGATCTTCTTTTTGAAACTCCTTCATATCGTCCAATATATGTTATTTCTGATACCGAGATGAAAGAACTCAAGAAAAACCATCATCAAGAAGAACTTGATGAAATCACAACACAAAGAAAAAGACTTGAAGATGCTTTTAAATCACAATTAAAACATCTTGAAGAAAGGGAAAAAGAAGTCAAGAATGAGCTTAAATTAATTTCCGGAACTAAAGGAAAAGCTTAGTTTTTTTTCAAAAAAATTATTACTAAAAAGACGGTTATTTTTAACCGTCTTTTTTCTTAATTAATTTATAAATTTTTTTTTAACCACGAATTCATAAATTCTTATCCATAATATAAAAATGAATAATAAAAAAGAGCAGATAAGAATGTTTTTACCTTTCAGTTGGGTTATTTGTGCTGTTATTTCTTTCGCATACATAAATTCTCATTTAATTAACACTTAGGTTAAATGGATAAATTATCAAAAGAACAAGTATTAGCTTCTTCGAGCGGATGGGTTGCTTCTCTATTAAATTTCTTACCAGGCGTTGGAACTGGTTATCTATATCAGAGAAGGTGGTTACCATATTTCATTACTGCTGGAGCAGTAACAGCATGGTTTGTTATCGGAATAATTTTGCAAGGTGATAAAGAGCCAAGTCAAACAGAACAATTAATAGGTATCTCAGGCTTATTTCTCATATCAATAATAACAGTAGTGGAAGCTAACTTAGCTTTTAAGAAAGCTGTAAAAATAGCTTCTATTAAAAAAGAAGAAGTAAAAACTCCTGTAAAAAAAGGATGGTTTAAATAGATTCTACTAATTATAGAAAAATAAAATTTCTTTTTCTTTTAGGCCTTCCCAACCAGAATTAATTAATAATTGATCTAGGGTACCTTTATCAAAATGCTTAGAACCTGTTTTAACGCATCTATTCCTCATTGATTTTTTGACTCCGCTTCTTTCTCTTTTGTTTTCTTCATTCATAATCCTATTATAAAGCTCAAGCATTTTAGGTGGTATTGGAGTCCCATCTAGGTCAATACCGTTTTCAATTGCTTCATCAACTGCTTGCATCCCTATTTTTTTCATAAAGTTTGATTTATTTATAGAGAATATCCTATAAGAAAAGATATTGATTTCTAAGGATTTGAATAATTAATTTACTGATTTTGAATTTCCTTTAAGACTCTTATTGCCTCTTTAATGTGTTCTGGGCCATTCAACAAATCTCGAAAGATATGTTTAACAAATCCATTTCTATCAATCACATAGGTAACTCTTCCATCTAATAACCCTAGTACTTTGGGTACTTTGAAAGCTTTTCTTAGTGAATCATTTTCATCACATAACAAAGGATATTGTAATTTATTTTTATTAGCAAATGCCAAGTGGCTTGAAGAACTACCATTACTCACTCCCCAAACTTGCGCGCCAAGGACTTTAAAAAGGTCATACTTATCTCTAAATCCGCAAACCTCTATCGTGCATCCTGGGGTATCATCTTTTGGATAAAAGAATAAAACTAAAGGAGTTTTTAATCCATTATTTGTCCTTTTAGTCCCATTCTGATCTAGTAAAGAAAATTGTGGTACTTTATCTCCAATCTGCAAAATAGTTTTTGTAAAACTCTATTTTAGAAGCAACTAATATTTTTCTGTGACCAAAAACAACAAAGTTTTGGATAAATTTTTCAAACATTGTTCTAAAAGATACTAAAAGATTCTTCTAATTAACTAACGTTATTGAATATATCTATTCTCATGGAATTTGCCATATGTAGTATTTTATTTCTTATTCTCTTTGTGGGAATAAATAAATTTAAGATCTCTAAAAATGATTTTTAAAATTTTATATTTTCATTTGGGGTAAATACAGAACAATAATTACTTACAATATTTTTTAAGTCAATTTCGGAAGAACTCTTAGATTCTAATTTTAATTTATCTATAGCTTCTCTAGAATCAATCTCCCTAAGACGATATCTAGCACATGTATCGAGTACTTTAAACATTTTTGTAGTAACTGCCTTTGATGAGGGTATAAAGGCTAATAAGAAAAAAGCTGATAATAAGATTTTCATTATATTTTAAAAAGTAAATTACAGTTTTGAAATTTAGTTGGGTTTACACAAAGCTTATTTTTAAAGAATAAGGAAGCCAAAAATAATTGGGATAAAATGTGGTTAATTATTGAAAAATTTTAACTTGCTGTTAACCAAA
>QCVU01000091.1 GCA_003210275.1 Prochlorococcus sp. AG-686-M10 | reverse complement strand
TATTACCTGTTACTCCCTCTGTATTTTTAGCTGAATACTTTTCTCTTGATGGTGAATTAACAGAAAATTCATTCCAAGAATTTGAGGCTGACTTCTCTTGATTTGCATAAGAAGCATCGTTTGGTGGTGTTTCACAATTTGATAAAAACTGATCTCCTCCAATATAAGGAGTTCCAGTTAAATTTTTACAAGCACCTTTTCTAGCTCCCGTCATGACACCTCCTATCCCAGGCTGTTGTCCGGTAAGTCTTGCATTTGAATTGTTACCAGAATTTACTGTGGCTCTAGATTTTACATCTTCAACAATTTGCGTATTGCAGTTTTCATTTATTTGATCAAGACCTGCATAAGGAGTTCCAGTAAGAACCTTGCAAGCACCTGGCTCATCTCCAGTAACTAATTTTGATCTACCTGTCATTGTTCCACTGATCAAATTAGATTTTGAAGAAAGACTTAATCCAACTTTTTTAGCTTCGGCGTTTGGTTTAGATCCACAAAATTTTTCATATTGCTGAGAACCTATATATTCATCTCCAGTAACGTTTTTACAACTTCCATGTTCATTCCCAGTAACTGATTCAGATCTACCTACTCCAGTTCCTGTAACTTGGTTACCATTTAAGGTATCGTATTTACCAACTTTCTCGAAAGATTTACCTTTAGGCATTGGTTCTGACCCAAGATATTGATCGCCAGTCAATTGCTTCCCAGAGCCTGATTCATCTCCAGTTACTAAGGATGATCTTCCTGGTAAAGATCCAGATACTTTTAATCCATCAGTTGTTATGCTTTGCTTTACCTTTGATGGTTTTTTTATTACTTCTCCACAATATTTTTGTGACTGATTAGCGGAGATATATTCAGTTCCAGTTAAGTTTTTGCAAGTACCAGGTTCATCCCCAGTAACTTTTTCAGATCTGCCGACTTCATTACCCGTAACCTTATTCCCAGATGTTGTTGTTGTAACCGAGGATCTTAGAGGTTGTTTATATTTTGGTTTATCTTGACAGAATTGATCAGTCACCTCACCTCCCATATATTGTGTTCCAGTTACTGTTCTACAGGTACTAGCTTCATTACCTGTTGTTTTTAAAGATCTGTTTGCTTGTGTCCCTGTAACAGTTTGTCCAGAATCTGTTTCGCTTTTGCTAACTTTCCAACTTGCATCAGCGATATTTAATTTAGAACCATTTTTGTTTGGACCACATGGCCTACACTTACCATTACCTTGTTTTGATGTAGATCCTGTTTTACTTCTGAGTTCTCTTACCCTTTGAGAGATTTCCCTACTAGACAAATCAGGGTCGCCCCTTCTCGCTAAAGAAGCAGCACTTGTATTTTGTTTTGATGCTGATTTCCCGTGTTTAGATTGAGCTTCTCTTCTTGCTAAAACAATATCTCTGCTTGTATTAGTTATGGGTTTTCTCTTTTGATTAATTCTTCTCTTAATATTTTGTTTAACTACTTGTTTATCTTGAATACTGGTATTGTGATCTTCTAAAGTCTGTGTTTTTTCGGTTAAAGAAACTTTAATTTCACTTTTAACATCAGTACGTGTTCTATCTGAAGAGTTAATAGCTGATTTACCATGTGTAGACATTGCTTTTCTTCTTTCTATACCAAGTTCTTTACTAGATAATTTTGATGAAGTAGATTTTCTAGCAATTTTATTGGCAGGTATATTGGATTTACTTGGTGGTGTTAAAACTTTTTTATTCGAAGAAGTTGCTCCAGTTAAATGTATATCTTGAGATGATCTAACCCTATCTTTAGTAGAAGAAGAATGTAAGGCAGCTTTTTTTCCGCCATCACTCATAGCCTTTCTTCTTTCTAGTGCAATCTCTCTACTGGTTTTTGTTGACATAATCTTCAAATTAGTAACTCTTTAAAAAAACTTTCTCCATTAAAAAAATAATTTCAAAAGGAGAAAGATATCGACTGTTAAATAAAAATTTAGCGTCCTTGGAAAACGGCAAAAGCTGTACCTTGGCTTTGTGTATAAGCGTCATAACCAATGATTCTTACGTGATGATCAGGGTATGCTCTGTGGCATGCCTCTAACTCACTTACAACCAAGTTAAGATCTTTTTCCACAAAGAAAGGGAGCTTCCAATAAGACCAATAAGTTTGCATACTTCCACTTGGATGTACATGCTCAATAACAGGACTCCATCCTTGAGCAATAATGTAAGCAATCTGGTCGTATATTTCTTCCTGGGGCATCGGTGGTAAAAAACCGAAGGTTTCCAGGGTAGCGACTGTTTGATAGTCACCAACTGAGCTCTGGAAAGGCATAATTAAATGATTTGTGAATGATATTCTCGTAAAAACGAGGTTTGAAAAATTGAGGAGAAATAAATTTTCTCCTCTTATTTGAATTTTGAACTAGCCTTGAACGTCAAGCTTATCAACGGTATCAAACTCAAACTTGATTTCTTTCCAAGTTTCGAGTGCAATAACTAATTCAGGACTATGCTTAGCAGCTTCCATTAG
>QCVU01000090.1 GCA_003210275.1 Prochlorococcus sp. AG-686-M10 | reverse complement strand
AAGCGCTAGAAGGATGAAAATAGCTCAACCTGTAATGCAAAAAAGGCAAGCAGAGATAAAATCAAAGTTTTCAAGTGATCCAAAGAAACAACAAGAAGAATTAGGAAAATTAATGAATGAATTTGGTAGCCCTCTAGCAGGATGTTTACCTTTAATAGTTCAAATGCCTGTTTTATTTGCATTATTTGCGACTTTAAGAGGTTCACCTTTTGCAGATGTTCCTTACAATATCAATTTAAAAGTTCTACCTCAAGATCAAATTGCAGCTATTGATCCAAAGCCCTATAAGTCTCCAAGACATTCAATCTTTGTAACAGAAAAATCCCACTTCCCTGTGGTGGCTACTTTACCTAATGGGACTAAATTAGGGTCCGAAGAATCAGTAAAGATAAACTTGCAGACAACTAACGGGAACAACTATTCAGAAGTACTTTCAAAATACGATAATGGTTCAAAATTTCTGCCAACTTGGACAGTTTCAAAAGGTTCAGAAAATATTAAAGTTTCACAAGAGGGTTTAGTTACAGCAATCAAGCCAGGGGATGCAACCATTGAAGCTAAAATACCTGGACTAGCTGCAAAAAGCGGTTTTTTGTTTATTAAAGCACTTGGACAGGTTGGATTTTACGTAGATGGTTCAGTCAACTGGGATATCGCTACATTAGTTGGAGCCTTCGGTTTAACCTTACTTCTTTCTCAGGTTTTATCTAGTCAAGGTATGCCTTCAAACGCTCAACAATCTACTGCGAATAAAATAACTCCAGTATTGATTACCGGTATGTTCTTATTTTTTCCTCTACCAGCTGGAGTATTACTTTATATGGTTGTAGCGAACATATTCCAAGCTTTTCAGACTTTTCTTCTAAACAAAGAATCTCTTCCAGCAAACTTGCAAAAAATACTTGATGAACAATTAACGGGTAAAAATACAGTAATACCTTCTACTGCAAACGTTTCAGATAAGAGATTGCCATTTGAACCTAACAACAAAAAATAGTTTTTTCTTTAAATAGATAATGGACTCTTGGAGTAGAAATTTCGAATTACTTATAAAATCCAGAACTCCTTTAATTTGGATAAGAACTATAGAAGAAGAGAGATTATATAAAATTATTCATCAATCATGTAAGAAATTAAATATCAAGAGATTCGTTTCCTGGGATTGTGTTAATGGAATCAAAGGAGTACTAAATGAAAATGGAAAATTTTCTAACAATCCACTAGGAGTGCTTAATTGGATAAAGGAACAAGCGTCTGAATTACCAACAATTTTATTGGTAAGAGACTTTCATAAGTTTTATGATGATCCATCTATCAGTAGAACAATAAAAGAATTATCATCTTCACTTAGAGAAACGAACAATAACCTAATTCTTAGTTCGCATAAATTGCCATCATCTGAAGAACTTGACGATTTAATTACAATTATCAACTTACCTTTACCTGATCTAAGTGAATTAACAGCTCTTATTAAAAAAATTGCTATTAATACTGATTCTGATTTAAGAGAAAAAGACTTAAACGAGCTTGCCATAGCTTCAAGTGGATTAAGCGAAACAAAAGTTAAACAAGTAACAGCAAAAGCTCTCACTCAGAGAGGAAAAATAAGTAAATATGACATCAAGGATATTCTTGAAGAGAAAAAACAAGTTATTGCTAGAAGTGAAATATTAGAGTTTTTTGAAAGCAAGTCAAGTCAAAATGATATTGGAGGATTAAAAGTATTAAAAACTTGGCTTAAGCAAAGATATAGAGCTTTTTCAAAAGAAGCCAAAGAATATGGATTACCAATTCCAAAAGGTGTTTTACTAGTAGGGCCTCAAGGAACAGGGAAATCATTAACTGCTAAATCAATTTCTCAAAGTTGGTCAATGCCTCTTCTTAGGCTTGACGTTGGAAGATTATTTTCAAGTCTTGTAGGGTCAAGTGAGGCAAGAACAAGAGAAACAATTTCAAGAGCAGAAGCAATGTCACCTTGCATCTTATGGATTGATGAAATTGATAAGGGATTTGGTGGAGATGCCAGAAGTGATGGAGGAACTAGTCAAAGAGTTTTAGCTAGTTTGCTAACTTGGATGGCCGAAAAAGAATCAGCCGTATTTGTAGTTGCAACCGCTAATGCTATCGATAAACTCCCAGCGGAATTATTAAGAAAAGGTAGATTTGATGAAATATTTTTTCTTGATTTACCTAATTCAGAAGAGAGATTGAGCATCCTTGATTTGCACTTAAAGAAAAGAAGACCTAGCTATAATTTCCCTCTTTCAACAATAATTGATCGTACAGAGGGATATTCAGGAGCAGAACTTGAACAAGCAGTTATAGAAGGGATGCACTTTTCTTTCGCTGAGAATAGAGAACTAATGGAAAAAGATTTAATTAAAGCTGTTTCTGAATTAGTTCCATTATCTCGTACAGCTAAAGAACAAATTGATTTCTTAAAAGAATGGTCTTCCACAGGCCGAGCTCGTTCTGCCTCATGATTTATTTTTAATTTAAA
>QCVU01000089.1 GCA_003210275.1 Prochlorococcus sp. AG-686-M10 | reverse complement strand
TTTTTTCTTAACTCCAAAAAAGAAACTATTTGCTTAGATAATAATTCCATTACATTGTATTGTTTTGGAGAGAGATTACCCGGTTTTCGATCAATAACACATAGAGTTCCTAGTTTGTTGCCATCCCTATTTTTAAGAGGGAACCCAGCATAAAACCTAATTTTAGGTTCGCCAATTACCAAGGGGTTATTGATAAATCTTTCATCCTGAAAAGCATCATGAATAATTAATGGACTGTTTTCTTGAATAGCGTGCGTACAAAAAGACCAATCCCTTTTTGTTTCAGTAATTTCTAGGCCCACTTTTGACTTAAACCATTGCTTATCTCTATCAACTAATGTCATTAAAGATATTGGAACATCACATGTTGAAGCTGCTATTTTTGTAATATCGTCATAACATGATTCTGGTTTAGTTCCCAATATTCTATATTCAGCTAATGCTTTTAACCTTCTTTCTTCTTCTTCCTTTTTAGGAATTAGTTTTTGCATCATTCTTTTTGAGTTTTTCAACTTTAAAAGTATTCTCTGTTTAAAAAACTTTTTCCCATCAATACTTAATAAAAAGAAGATAAACTTATTGATTTGTTACTTTACCAAATAACTTTGAGACTGCCTGTCCTGCAAGCCATCCGCTAGTCCAACAATGTTGAAAATTGAACCCTCCTGTGATTCCATCAACATCTAGAACTTCACCAGAAAAAAATAAACCTGGGCATATTAAACTTTCCATACTTTTAAAATTAACTTCATTGATTGAAACTCCTCCAGAGGTGACAAATTCCTCACCAAAGGGGCCCTTACTAGAAATAAAATATTTATCCTTCAAGAGGCCATTGATCATTTTCTCTCTTTCATCAGCAAGAAGATCTGACCACTTCTTATCTTTATTAATTTCCATTTTATTTAATAAGAATACCCACAACCTTTTTGTTAACAAAGGTAGTGGTCTTAAATTAATTAAGTTTAATTTTCCATTATTTAATTTAAGGTTATCAATTTTTTCTTTTAACTCTTTATGTTCTAAGTTTGACCATCTAATTATTAAATTAAATTTATACTTTTGGTCAAACAATTCTCTCGCAGCAATTGAAGAAAGCTTTAGGACAGCAGGGCCGCTAAATCCCCAATGAGTTATAAGTAAATCTCCTCTATTTTTAAAAGATTTGTTATTTAGTTGGATTTCAATATCTATATTCTTGATAGAGACCCCACTACAATCATTCAATTTTGTTTCTTTTGTGGAGAAAGTAAAAAGGGAAGGAACAGGCCTTATTATGCTATGGCCAAAATTTTTAGCTAATTTATGCCCACTAGGATGGCCTCCAGTAGAAAGAATAATATTTTTTGCAATTATCGAATTTTTTTCACTATTAAAAATAGTAAAAAGGTTATCTGAAGTTTTTAAAATTTCTTTAACAAAAAATTTAGTTGATATCTCTACACCTTTAGTAAGTGCATTTTTTTTTAAGCAACTTATTACATCTAAAGATGAATCAGATACTGGAAATACTCTATTATCGGCCTCAATCTTTAAATTCAATCCTCTTTTCTCAAACCAATCAAATACATCTCCAGCGGCAAAACGATTAAATGATTCCAAGAGCTTAATCCCACCTCGAGGATAATTTTCTACCAATTCATTGGGTATCCATGATGCATTAGTTACATTGCATCTACCTCCTCCACTTATTCTTACTTTCTCCATAAGTTTTGAGGAACCTTCAAGAATTATTATTCTTTTAACTCCATTTTCGGCGGCTGTTACTGCTGTCATGAAACCTGCTGCTCCGCCACCAACTACTACTAAATCAAAAGGGTCCAAAAATGTAGGCTCTCAATTTTCCTTAATCTGATAATAGCAATTCAATTTATTAAAAAATAAATTATTTTAAATAAAAATTTCAAGGTCAAGACTAAATTATCTTGAAAAATAGAGAATAATAATAAAAGAAACTTTAAATTTTATGGTTTATATGAACACGCAACAATCTTTTATACATTATTTTAAATAGATGTTTAATTTATTTTCCTACGTCAAATATTCTGAAGCTAGTTTTCCAATGACGGGGCAATATACGGCACTTTTACTATTAACTACAGTAATTTGGGTACTTCTTTGGATTGGTTATAGACAAAACAAAATAAACGATGAAATAAAGAAAAAAGAGAAGGAAGAGAGAATAAACGCAAAAACAGAAAGGAAAAGAAAGTTAGAAAGTTTATACCCAAATAGAAAAAAGTAATTTTTTAAAAATTTTAATTAGAAGTTACTTTAGTTTTAGTATCAAATTCTCTTCTTATCTTAATAAGCTTTGAAATTTCTTGGTTAAGTTCTTCTTCAGATTTAAAGCCTAATATGTCAAAAGGCGCGAGACCTAACGAAATATCATTTCTATTAATTAGTTCCATATTATTCATAATTTGTTCTTATATTAGATAGCTATTAAATTAAAGTAATTGCTTGGTGATTGATTCAACATAATACTTACTGCTTTAAGGTATAAAAATGAA
>QCVU01000088.1 GCA_003210275.1 Prochlorococcus sp. AG-686-M10 | reverse complement strand
GGGAATGATATTACTGGTGCTAATAGTCCTGAAAGGAATAGAGTTGGGATAAATAACAACCTTTCTATTGAAGAAGCCTTTTCTGTCCAAAAACATAAGCAAGCAATAATTGATTGAATAAGAAATTGAATTAGAAAAGAAAAAAAAGTCGAAACACAGGCTAATAAGAATAGACCTATGCTTGGTATCCATAAACTTTCCGGATTTATTAGAAAAAAAACTAAAGCAATTATTATGGCAAAAGGGAAGCGTGTAATTTGTTCTGCTATATGTTGAGCAAAGTATCTAAAAAATG
This sequence comes from Prochlorococcus sp. AG-686-M10, assembly GCA_003210275.1. Lineage (GTDB taxonomy): Bacteria > Cyanobacteriota > Cyanobacteriia > PCC-6307 > Cyanobiaceae > Prochlorococcus_A. Next base: position 2,297 of record QCVU01000088.1, on the reverse strand, counting down.
GATTTAAAGGTTGAATCAAATATGGAGAAATTTTACCTAAGAGAGCGTCTTCTTCAAAAGTAAATACAACCCAAACTACAGAAAATTGCCTAACAAAGAATGCACTTAAAAAATATCTAGAGAGCATTACATTACTCAAGTTAATAGATTCATTTAAGTTATTGTTTGTCCATATATTAAGCATGAAAAAAGGTATTATCCCTGATATTGCCCATAAAGCTATCTCTACTCTGTATTCCAACATGTTGGAATACTGTACTTTTAATAATGTTATTATCTTATTTTTATTTAAATTAAACATTTATACTTTTTCCTTTACTAAAATTTCTCCAATTATTTCGTCAACCGGAGGCTCATTTATATATAGATCTTCGATATCAAATTTGTTAAGAATCTTTTTTAAAGTAGATTTAATAGAATCTTTCTTAATTGTTATTGTAATTTCTTTTTGACTTTTATTTTTTATAATAAATCCTGATTTACTTAATTCTTTAGCATCTTTATCCGTCTTGCAAATAATAAGGATGTCTTTGACCGGAGATATTTTTTTTAAGAGTTTATCCAGTTTTCCATCATAAGTAATAGATCCTTCGTGAATACATATTACCCTCTTGCATAAAGATGTAATATCTTTCATGTAATGGCTCGTTAGACAAATTGTTGCATCTGTTTCTTTATTATAAATTTGTAAAAATTTTCTAAGATTTCTTTGAGCATTAATATCTAGGCCTAGCGTAGGTTCATCTAAAAATAAAATATTTGGTTCATGAATTAAAGCTGCTAATAATTCTGATTTCATTCTTTGACCTAAAGATAATTTTCGAACAGGTATATAAAGCTCTTTTTCAATCTCAAGCATATCTGACAACTTTTTAATTCTTTTTTTTGCTTCAAATTTTTCTATGTCATAAATTGCGGCATTTAAGTAAAAAGATTCTATTGGAGGAAGATCCCAAATTAGTTGTTGTTTTTGTCCCATTATTAAAGTTATATTTTTTAAGAAATTAGGCCTTCTTTTATAAGGGAGATAACCTGCAACAGATAATTTACCTTGACTTGGGTAAATTAAACCACAGAGTATTTTAAGAATTGTTGTTTTCCCAGCACCATTAGCTCCAAGAAAACCTACAATTTCTCCCTTCTTTATTTGGAAGTTTATATTTTTTATAACCTCAAAACTTTTTGTTTCCCTTTTAAAAAAATGCTTAAGTGTACCTTTTACTCCGGGTTCTTTTGAAGAAATATCAAATGATTTTGATAAATTTGCAACTTGAATAATATTGTCTGCCATTTTATTTAATAATTAAGTTTGATTTTGAATCCTAAAACTTTAAAAAATCTAAATGTATATATTTAATTGAACATTACAGATTTATTATAAAATATCTTTTATTGAAACAATAAGCCAAGTAATAAAATTAATCGGATTCAAAAGTTCACTGTATTTAAATTTAGGTTGGTATTCGAGATTTTTTACAGCATTAAATATAAAATTATTATTTTCATATTTATCTTCTTCTTTCTCTATTATGTTGCCCTTCTCATCAAGAATTTGAATTTCATTCTCAAAAAACCACTCATCTTTTCCGTTTGATAAGTTTACTATTACACCTATACCCATACCATCAGTGATTTTGAAATCATTTACGGTACATACTGAAGAAATTTTTATTGCTTCAACGGTCTCTTTAGTTAATCTATCTTTTGAAAGCTCTAGATTAACCTTAACCGTGTTTCCAATTTTTACTTTATCTAAGATTGTCATTTATGAGTTATTATATCTATTTAATTTTTGTAATTGTGATAAAGATTTAAATATAAATTCTGTTCATTATTGATTAGAGTTTTTGAATACGGCTTCTAATATTTTTTTAATTGTTATCGCTAATATTCTTAGGAAAACAAAACTTATGCCTAGCCATCCCAATAGTACTGAAATTGATAATAAGCTTGAACTTAGATCTCTTTGTAAAAATTCCTGCATAGAGAGTGAAATATTATTTATCAACTTTAATTTATATTTTATTCGTTAATTAAATATAAATGCTTATAAATTATTGTTATTTAACTAAGTTTTAATCCATGATTTGATGATTTGATTTCATAGGCTAATATAAATTTAAGTAAAATTTATTAATTTGGATCTCTCTTTAAATTCATATTTAGGAATTTTTTTAATTCTAGTTGGGTTAATAGTTCGTATTGATTTTAAATTTATTATTCAAAAGGATTTATAATAATTTCCTCTTTTAACTAAAAAATTTATGTAGCTTTTTAAAATTTTATAACACTTCAAA
>QCVU01000087.1 GCA_003210275.1 Prochlorococcus sp. AG-686-M10 | reverse complement strand
TCTCCCCCAAAAAACTAAAGAAGCCCCATACTTATCAAACCATCTTTTACTTTTAATAAGATCATCAGAGGTTATTCCTATAAATTTTCCCTTTTTATCTAAAAAGTTTGAAAGTCTCTTTTCATTAACTAATTTACCCAAATAATACCAAGGTATAGAGCCTGCTATCGTTCCAAATACACCCCAAAAAACCAAAATATAAAAATTTAATTTTTGTTGGTAAACAAAAAAGCCACCTAAAGGCATTATTATTTCTGATGGAATTGGTGGAATGATATTCTCTACAAACATCGCAAGACATATTGTCAGATAAGCCATTGTTGAATTTGTTTCAACAGCCTTACTGATATATTCTGGGATGGAAGTGAATAAATTAATAAATATTAAACTCAAATTTAATATCTATATTGTTCTGATTTATAAGGTCCTTCAACAGAAACATTAATATAGTCAGCTTGATCCTTGGTTAGCTTTGTTAACTTAGCCCCAATTTTATTCAGATGCAATCTAGCCACCATTTCATCTAAATGTTTTGGTAATACATAGACTTCTTTAGAGTATTCCTCTGACTTATTAAAAAGTTCGATTTGAGCTAATACTTGATTAGTAAATGAATTACTCATAACGAAACTTGGATGACCTGTTGCACAACCTAAATTAACAAGTCTTCCCTCTGCTAAAAGAATAATTTTATTACCACTCGGCAAAGTAATATGATCAACTTGAGGCTTAATATTCTCCCATGGGTAATCTTTTAACGAAGCAACATCAATTTCATTATCAAAATGTCCAATATTACAAACTATCGCCTCATCCTTCATTTTTACAAGATTATTGTTAGTTATAACTTGATAATTACCAGTCGCCGTAACAAATATATCTATATCTTCAACAACTTCGTCTAAAGTGACAACGCTAAATCCTTCCATAGCTGCTTGAAGAGCACATATTGGATCCACTTCTGCGACTTTTACTATTGCTCCAAGTCCTCTTAATGATTGAGCCGATCCTTTACCAACATCGCCAAAACCTATTACTAAAGCAACCTTTCCTGCAATCATTACATCAGTCGCACGCTTAATGCTATCGACTAAAGATTCTCTGCAACCATATAAGTTATCGAATTTACTCTTTGTAACTGAATCATTTACGTTGATTGCAGGAAATGGTAAAGCATCTTGTTTTTGCAATTGATATAGTCTTGCAACGCCTGTTGTAGTTTCTTCAGTGACACCAATAATATTTTCCTTAATACGAGAATAGAAATTACTATCTTCTTGCAATTTAGACTTGATTGATTTGTATAAAGCTATTTCCTCTTCGTTGCTAGGTTTATTTAAAACAGACAAATCTTTTTCTGCCTTACTACCAAGTATCAATAAACCTGTTGCATCTCCTCCATCATCCAAAATCATGTTAGGAGAGTCTGTACCCCAATCTAAAATGTAGTGAGTATATTGCCAATATTCATCAAGACTCTCCCCTTTTTTTGCATAGACAGAAATTCCTTGTTCTGCAATAGCTGCTGCCGCATGATCTTGAGTTGAAAAAATATTACAGGAGGCCCATTTAACTTCTGCACCAAGATCAACAAGAGTTTCAATCAAAACAGCGGTTTGAATAGTCATATGTAAACTACCTGCTATTTTTGCACCTTTTAAAGGCTTATCAGAATGATGCTTCTCTCTTAATGCCATTAACCCAGGCATTTCAGTTTCAGCAATTTTAATTTCTTTACGCCCGAAATCAGATAAAGAAATATCTGTAATGACGTAGTTTGGTATCGATGTTTTAATCGAGTTAGCAATAACCATTTCTAAAAAAATTCTTATAATCTAAATATAAATGATTTTTTTTATAATTTTGTGTTTGTTGGGAATTTAAAAGATACAATTCAATTCGGAAGGGAATTCGCAAGAGGATTAAATCCAAAATCAATTATTTTACTACAAGGACCTATTGGCGCTGGAAAAACTTCATTCGTCCAAGGCATTGCAATAGGCCTCTCTATTTCAGAGAATATTACAAGTCCAACATTTGCTTTATCCCATCATTACAATTCTGGAACAATTCCACTTATTCACATGGATTTATACAGGCTAGAAAATAGTTTTATGGCAAAAGAATTTTTTATTTCTGAAGAAGAAGAGGCTATACAAAATGAAGCTATAATGGTCATTGAATGGCCTGAATTAATAAAACCAATTTTGAATAATTTCTGGAAAATAGAAATAAGTTACGCTACAAATTTTGGGAGAAATTATAAAATCTGGGATCCACAAAATTCTTTAACCTTTGAATAATCTGGTTGTTGTTCAATCGCGCCTTCACCAAGACAAGTTAGTAAACCACAAACACTTGCAAACCTTACACAATTTTGTATTTCTGATTCATTTGAAGGGTAATCAAATGAAAGTAATTGTGAAATCAATCCAGCTAAAAAAGCATCACCTGCACCAGTAGTATCAATAATTTTTGGCGACTTTATTACTTCAGTCATTCCTTGCACTCCATTTATAAACCACAATATGGGATTTGCTCCATCTGTAATTATTACATCAGGACGGTTTAACAATGTTTCAGATATAACCAAAGGATTTTCATTTTCAAAAAACAAAATTGCTTCCTCTTTGGCCAACTTTAAAATATGCGCTTCGTTCAATAAATTCCTTATTAAACCAACTCTCTCCTTTTTACTAGTTTCTGATGAAGAAGTTGCAAAATCCCAAAAAACCTCTCTCCAGTTCAAATCAATTATTATTTTTACATCAAATTTATTAGCTAAACTCAATAAAAAGTTAATAGAATCTGCTGAAGTCATAGACGATAAAATAATGGTTCCACAAA
>QCVU01000086.1 GCA_003210275.1 Prochlorococcus sp. AG-686-M10 | reverse complement strand
TCAGGAGCTAAAATTTCTTGAAGCCTAGCTAGTCTATTGTTTCTATTTATAACTCTTCTATAAAGATCATTTAGATCAGAAGTAGCGAACCTACCACCATCAAGCTGGACCATTGGTCTAAGATCAGGAGGAATAACAGGAATAGCGTCTAATACCATCCATTCAGGTTTTGCATTAGTTGCAATGAAATTATCAATAACTCTTATCCTTTTTATAAGTTTTGCTCTTTTTTGACCTTTACTATTAGTAATTTCTTCTCTAAGTTCTTCTGCAATCTGATTCAACTCAAGATCTTCAAGTAATTGCTTAAGAGCTTCCGCACCTATACCAACAACTGGTTCATTTTCAATAGTTGAATCTTCTGCATAAATTTCATCTTCTATTTCTAACCATTCATCTTCAGTGAGGAGTTGCTTATATTTAAGATCTTTATGGTCCCCAACATCCAAAACGACATAACAATTGAAATAGACAATTTGCTCTACATCTCTAAGTGGGATATCTAAGAGAATTGCTACATAACTGGGAATACCTTTTAAATACCAAACGTGGGAAACTGGAGCTGCCAGTTTTATGTAACCCATTCTATGTCTTCTTACTCTACTTTCAGTTACTTCTACCCCACATCTCTCGCATACAATTCCACGGTGTCTTACTCTTTTGTATTTACCGCAGTGACATTCCCAATCTTTAGATGGCCCAAATATTTTTTCACAAAAAAGACCATCCATTTCTGGTTTTAGGGTTCTATAGTTTATTGTCTCAGGTTTGGTAACCTCTCCTACTACTTGTCCATTAGGTAAAGTCCTCTGGCCCCAATCCATTATCCTTTGAGGTGAAGCAATAGAAATCTTGACATAATCAAAGTGATTTTCTGTTCTTAAGTTACTGTTAGTCATTTTTAGGAGATTTAAATTAGAAAGTTTTGATAAAGTATTTAATCTTCCTCATATTCAGAGGTTCCTAGAGATTCATAGGTAGGCCTCGAAGGAGTATTCCTTCTGGGATTTACATCTTGCATTAAATCAACCTCCTTACCTTCATCTGTGTATACACCGATATCTAAACCTAAGGATTGCAATTCTCTCATTAGGACTTTAAATGATTCCGGAGTTCCCGGTCTAGGTATAGGTTTTCCTTTAACTATTGCGTTTAGGGCTTCATTTCTTCCTTGCATATCATCTGATTTAACAGTTAACAGTTCTTGCAAGGTATAAGCTGCTCCATAGGCTTCTAAAGCCCAAACTTCCATCTCCCCAAGTCTCTGTCCACCTTGTTGAGCTTTACCACCTAAGGGCTGCTGAGTAACTAAGGAGTATGGACCTGTCGATCTAGCATGGATCTTATCATCTACCAAGTGAACAAGCTTTAGGAAGTGGGAATATCCAACAGCAACAGGTTGATCAAAAGGTTCTCCAGTTCTGCCATCTTTAAGTAACAACTTTCCTGGATCTTGGGGATTATAAACCCAATCCTTACCGTCTTGCTTTGAAGCTTCTTTTAAAAATGCTTGTACTGTTTGATGTGATTTTTCAGCACCATACATTTCATCAAAAGGGACAACTTTAACTCGGCAGTTTAAGTTTGATGCTGCCCAACCCATTAACAATTCAAAAACTTGGCCTACATTCATTCTACTTGGAACACCAAGAGGATTTAAGACAATATCAACTGGAGTACCATCCGGTAAGTAAGGCATATCCTCTCTAGGTAGAATTCTACTTATTATGCCTTTATTACCATGCCTCCCAGCCATCTTGTCACCTACCTGTATTTTTCTTCTTTGAGCGACGTAAACCCTTACAACCATATTTGCACCTGGAGGTAACTCATCACCTTGCTCCCTAGTATAAATACGAACATCTAAAACTCTTCCTTTTTCTGTTTTAGGAACCCTAAGAGAATTATCTCTCACATCTCGTGCTTTTTCACCAAATATAGCTCTCAAAAGTTTTTCTTCAGGTGGTTGATCAGATTCGCCCTTGGGAGTAACTTTTCCTACGAGAATATCTCCACTTTCTACAAAGGCACCTGTTCTGATGATTCCCATTTCATCAAGATTATTCAAACTTTCTTCTGAAATATTTGGAATTTCTCGGGTAATTTCTTCAGGGCCTAATTTAGTTTGTCTAGCTTCTATTTCATATTTCTCAATATGTACTGAAGTATAAAGATCATCAGTAACCATCCTTTCACTTACTAATATTGCATCCTCATAGTTGTAGCCTTCCCATGGCATGTATGCAATTAGAACATTCTGTCCTAGAGCTATTTCACCACCTTCACAAGCTGAACCATCCGCAAGGACTTGACCAGAAATAACTTGATCTCCATTTTTCACTATTGGTCTTTGATTTAAACAGGTATCTTGATTTGATCTCTGGTATTTTTGAAGATAATGAACATGCTCATTACCATCTACATCTTTTACAACTATTTCATTAGCATCAACATAAGAAACAATTCCATTTACTTTTGTGATGGGCACCATACCAGAGTCTCTGGCGACTTGGGATTCTAATCCAGTCCCCACCAGAGGTCTTTCAGGCCTTAATAATGGAACTGCTTGACGCTGCATATTGGAACCCATTAAAGCTCTATTGGCATCATCATGTTCCAAGAAAGGGATGAGAGAAGTCGCGACTGATATAACCTGAACAGGAGAAAGCTGAACATAATCAACTTGATGAGGAGGAACTTTCTCAAAATCTTGTCTATATCTTACTGGAATAAAACTTGCGAGAATATTACCGTTTTTATCAGTCGCCACATCACCAGGCGCAACTCTACATTCATCCTCTAAATCAGCTGATAAATAAACAGGATTACCTTCTTTGTTAACCCTACCTTTTTCTACTTCCCAAAATGGAGTTTCAATAAAACCATATTCATTAACCCTTGCATGTGTTGCAAGAGAATTTATGAGTCCCGCATTTGGCCCTTCTGGAGTTTCGATAGGACATAATCTTCCATAGTGAGAAGGATGAATATCTCTAACTGCAAAACCTGCTCTTTCACGAGTAAGCCCACCCGGTCCCAATGCTGAA
>QCVU01000085.1 GCA_003210275.1 Prochlorococcus sp. AG-686-M10 | reverse complement strand
TAAATAAATAGAAATAATTCCAACGTACGCAACTAAGGTAGCAAATGAATTATTAAAAATGCTTTCCATTTAAATTTTTGGTTTATTTAGTTAAAACATAACAACTATTCAAAGTTATCGTAAGAACAAAAATAAATAGTTTAAGAATGGGAGTGGGGGGACTTGAACCCCCACGAGCTAAAGCGCTCGACGGATTTTAAGTCCGGCGCGTCTACCAATTCCGCCACACTCCCAAAAGGAATTTGCGCTTTTTAATCGTAGCCGAAAGTATCTCAATTAAACAAGAAAAATGCGAATATTTACACTTTCTCGGAATCTTGAGATGGGATTGTATCTTTTAATCATTAAATTAATCATTTTTAAAAAAACTTCATACTCATATTTTTCTGTTATTAATACAATTTCTTTATTTCTTTATTTCTTTATTTAACTACTCCCTCTACCCGCCAAGTTAAAGTTTCACCTCCATGAAATGGTTTTATTTGTCCAACAACCTTATTTTTCTCAATTACTTCAATAAATTCTGGAATTTCATTTAACCTAGATACCAATCTTATTTTTTCGTTATTAATAGGTAAATTATAAAAATTAGGCCCATTCAAGCTGGCAAATTTTTCGAATTGATTTAGTGCATTTTCCTCCTCAAAAACTTTTAAATAGCTTTCTATTGCTACTGGAGAATTAAAAATACCTGCACAACCACAAAAAGCTTTCCACTGTCTTAGATGAGGAGCAGAATCTGTGCCTAAGAAAAAACATTCTTTCCCACTAGTAGCAGCTTTCCTTAAAGCAATTCTATTATTTTCTCTCTTAGCGACTGGTAAACAGTAAAAGTCACTATTTAAACCTCCAAAGAACATTGCATTCCTATTTATGTGTAAATGATGTGGAGTAATAGTAGCTCCTAAGTTATTTCTTTGAACAAAATCAACGGCATGAGAAGTAGTTATATGCTCTAAAACAATCTTTAATTTTGGAAATTGTTGTATTAAAGGTGAAAGTTCTTTATCTATAAAAACTTCTTCCCTATCAAAAATATCTACTTCAGGGTCAGTTACTTCTCCATGAATTAAAAGTGGCATTCCAAGTTCTTGCATAACTTCAAATATTTCATAAAGATTTTCTATTTTTTTAACTCCATGTCTGGAGTTTGTTGTTGCATTAGCAGGATATAATTTGGCCGCAAAGAAAACTTTTTTATTAAAGCCTTCTACTAATTCATTTTTTATTGTCTCGTCAGTTAGATACATCGTCATTAATGGCTCAAACGTGGAATTATCAGACAATGCTTCAGATATAGAATTCTTATAAGAAATACATTTTTCTATAGATGTTATTGGGTTTTTAGTGTTTGGCATCACAATGGCCCTACCAAAACATTCAGATGTAAACCTAATAATATTTTTTAAAACAATGCCTTCCCTTAAATGTAGATGCCAATCATCCGGTTTTAATATAGTTAATTCTTTCAAGATTTTAATTATTTAATTAATCTTAACAGCAAATAAAAATTGACAATAGTTTTAAGATAGTTGTTGAATAAATTAGAGATATAATCATCTAAATAAGTCTTTTAAATATGAGTGAATTTATATTGCCAATAATAGAGATCATAATTGGAATAATATTACTTTTTGCAGGTGGAGAATTATTTATTCAAGGGGCAATTACTTTATCCTTAATTTTAGGGATACCTCAAATAGTAATAGGATTAACTGTTGTTTCCTTAGGTACAAGTTCTCCTGAATTATTAGTAAGTTTAAATTCAATCTTTAAGGGGAGTGACTCACTCGCAGCAAGCAATGTAATAGGAAGCAACATTTTTAATGTTCTTGTTGTCTTAGGAATAAGCTCATTAATAACCCCTTTAAAAGTAAAAAGTAGAATTGTCCGAAGAGATGTACCTCTTTTAATAGCTATTTCATGTGCAGTCTGGGCAATGTCTTCAACTGGTCTTTTAACTTGGCAAGCAGGAATTTTTCTAATATTTTGTTTAACCTTAAATACAATTTGGGAAATAAATACTATTAAGGAAAATGAGGAGGATACTAAAAAAGCTGAGCCAGAGATAGAAGAATCTCCAGGCATTGAGAGAGGTGAGTTTAAAATTATATTGAAATTAATATCTGGAATTTTTCTTCTAAGCTTTGGTTCAAATATTTTAGTAAATGGTTCTCAATCCTTAGCGACTCTATTAGGCGTAAATGAAATTATTATTGGTCTAAGTATAGTTGCCACAGGGACCTCTCTCCCGGAACTTATTACTTCAATAATTGCAGCCTTGAAAGGTAAAACAGATCTTGCGATTGGTAATGTCATAGGAAGCAATTTGCTTAATCAGCTTCTTATTCTTGGAAGTTGTAGTATTTTTTCTGGATTAAAAGGTTTTACAATTGATCAAAGCCTAATAAAAGTTGACTTGCCATTTATGGTTTTAACTACTTTTGCTTGCCTCCCAATCTTTTGGACCAAGGGCAAAATTACTAGAACAGAGGGCTTTATGCTATTAAATATTTATATTTTCTACATCCTTGATAAGATATTGTTCTTAAACGGATTTAACAATCTTTATGAATTGAGAGTTTGTATTTTTGTTTATTTTGTATTTTTCACAGTATTTCTTTTTGCCCAAGAAAGTCTCAAAATATCTAGAAGATAATTTAATTTACCCATACATAGTTACAAATTCCTCTGAAATAGTTGGATGCAAAGCCATGGTAGTATCAAAATCCTTTTTAGTAATCCCTGCATTTAAAGACACTGAAACCATTTGTATAATCTCAGAAGCTGCTTCTCCAAACATATGGCAGCCTAGGACCTTATCATTTTTTTTGTTGACTACAAGTTTTAACATACATTTAGATTTATTTTTTTTAAAGGTATTAGACATAGGAATAAAATTACATTTGAAAACTTGTACATTTAATTCCGAATAAATTTCTTTTGCCTTTTCCTCACTAAGTCCAACAGTTGAAATTTCTGGGATAGTAAATACTGCCTTAGGAATATTTTCATAATTAACTTTTCTATTAAGATTAGCGAAATAATTATCAGCAAAAACTCTCCCTTGT
>QCVU01000084.1 GCA_003210275.1 Prochlorococcus sp. AG-686-M10 | reverse complement strand
TTCAGTCTCTTTAGCTTTGATTTTATTTTCTAGTTTTTCTCTTTCTTTTTCTAAAGGTATCAAAACTTGTTTACTTTCTTGAAGTTTTTTCTGTAAATCTCCTAACCTAAATAGCCCAACTCTCAATTGTCTATTTACTAAAATCATTAAGAACAAAGATGAAGCACTTATCAAGCTGCCTGTAAAAATTGTAATTAAAATTGCCGTTTTTTTTGGTCTTAACTTTAAAATACTAAATCTAGCTTTACCTATCTTTGAACCTAATAAATCTCCTAATGTTGAAATTAAGCCTCCAAGCAGTAATAAGAAAATAATGAAAAGCCAACCTGACACAATATATTTATTTGTTTATTTATTTATTATTAACATAATAGAGACTTAATTGATTAAGTATCAATTAAATCTTTTTGAAAGCGCTATTGGATCAAAAACTGTAATCTTCTTTCTTTCTATGGTTAGTAATCCTGAATCTTTCAAATCTCCTAATAATCTTGTAATCGTAACTCTTGTAGAACCTATTGCCTCTGCTATAGATTGATGAGAAAGTTTTAAATCGATAGTAATACCCTTTTCACTTGCCACTCCAAAATCTCGGCACAAAACCATCAAAAAACTTACTAAGCGAGATGACATGTCCCTATGTGTAAGAGTTTCTATCATTGTTTCTGTTTGTAGAATCCTGCTTGAAAGGCCCTGCAAAAGTAAAAGACCAACTGATGCATCTGCTTCAATTGCTCTCAAAACAGAATTTGCAGGAGCTGTAATCATTTCAACTCTTGTAAAAGCAATCGCATGATAAAAACGATCGGACCTATGTCCTGTTAGGAGAGATAAAACGCCAAAAAGACTATTTTCTCTTAACAAAGCAACAGTAATTTCTTCTCCTGTTTCATAAACTCTTGATAACCTTACGGCTCCTCTTCTTATTAAATAAACTCTTTCAGCAGGATCTCCAGGAAAAAATATTGTTTTCGATCTTTCAACCATTTCTGTACTGGCTCCTTCAAGGCCTTTAATGACTTCCATTAACGTTCTATTGATTGGAAAACGTTCACCAAAAGTATTAATAGTATTTTGTCCGGAAGGTTTCGGAGTTAAGCGGCTAAATCCTCTTGAAGCGGGTAACATAAATATCTTTACTTAAAAAAAAACTTAAGGAGACAGCAAGAAATACCTTGTATCAACGATAACATTTTTCAATTCTTATGGTTTTTTGAGAACTATTTTTAAAGAAATATTCTTTCTTTTGAAAAGCTACTTTAAGGAAAATTACACTATATGCAGTGTTCTTAATTTCAAACTATACTGAATATAGAAAAATTAAAAAAAATGTTAGCCAGTTCGTCAAATAATTATCTAACAATTAATAATGAAGTTGTAAACATAAATAAAAATAAAGAATCTAAATCAAGAAAGATAAATCATAATGGTCAAATTCAAATTTATCAATCTTCCTACCGAGGAAGTTATTCATCTATTATCAGAGATTCACTAAGAAATGCAGCTTTAGGAAGAAAAGTACTTTTAGTGCAATTAATGAAGGGAGGTGTAAAACAAGGCATTTCCAATGCTCAAAATCTTTGCGGTAATCTTACTTGGATAAGATCCTCAAATTCTTATGATCTATATGAGTCAGAAAATATAAACAAAAACATGTCAGAATCTATTAATAATTCAATAATAGAATTATGGAATTTTTGTAAGAGAAAATTGCTTTATGGGGATTATGATCAAATTATTCTTGATGAAGTTTTTCTAGCTGTCGAGATGAATATTATCGGTAAAGATGATTTGATTTCAACACTTGAAAACCGATTTATAACAGGAGATGTAATCCTTACTGGTACATCCATTCCAAAAAATTTCTTATTAATGGCTGACCAAATTACAGAACTTCGCTCATAAAAATCATGCTCAAAAATGATCTTTGGATAAATAAAAAAGCTTCTGAAGGAATGATAAATCCTTTTCAATCAAATTTAGTCAGGCATCTGGATCCTAACAATAAAAAAAATGCAGTTTTAAGTTATGGATGTTCTTCATATGGCTATGATTTAAGACTATCTTCTAAAGAGTTTTTAATTTTTAAGCATGTCCCAGGAACCGTTATGAATCCAAAGAAGTTTAATCCTGGAAATTTAGAAAAAACAATTCTTCACGAAGATAAAGATGGTGAATTTTTTATTTTACCTGCTCATTCTTACGGCCTGGGTGTTGCTTTAGAAAAAATGAAAGTCCCAGAAAATATTACTGTAATTTGCATAGGTAAAAGTACATATGCTCGTCTAGGAATAATAGTAAATACAACTCCAGCCGAGGCAGGTTGGGAGGGGCATCTTACATTAGAATTCAGCAATAGTTCAGGTGCAGATTGTAGGATTTATGCAAATGAAGGTATTTGTCAACTATTATTTTTTGAGGGTGATCCTTGCTCTACAACTTATGAAGACAGGAAAGGAAAATATCAAAATCAACCAGAACAGGTTACTTTAGCTAAAATTTAACATGAAAAAAGTTGAGCTAATTTCATTAACTCCAGATGCAGAAAAAACAATGGCACATATCGCCAGAGTTTCTAATCCTTCCAATCAGGCTAATGATAAATTCGCTGGATTACTAAGATATTGTATAGAACATGAGCACTGGTCAGTTTTTGAACAATCATGCATGACCTTGAAAATCGAAACTAATAGAGGCATAGCAGCTCAAATTCTAAGACATAGATCATTTACCTTTCAAGAATTCTCACAAAGATATGCTGAAACTAATTTACTCGGAAATGAAATTCCTGTCCCAAACTTAAGAAGACAAGACAAAAAGAATCGTCAAAATAGCATTGATGACATGCCGGATGAACTTAAAATAAAATTTTCAGAAAAAATTTCAAAACACTTTCAAGAGGCAAATAAATTATACGAAGAAATGCTCGATGAAGGAATTGCAAAGGAATGCGCTAGATTTATCATGCCCTTAGCTACCCCAACAAGAATATATATGACTGGTTCATGTAGGTCTTGGATTCACTATATACAGCTAAGATCAAAAGAAGGAACGCAAAAAGAACATATGGAAATAGCTGAAGACTGTAAGAAAGTATTTATCAAATATTTTCCATCTGTATCTGAAGCATTGAAATGGAAATAAATTTATCCGTGACTTC
>QCVU01000083.1 GCA_003210275.1 Prochlorococcus sp. AG-686-M10 | reverse complement strand
AATTGTTTTGAGTGGAATGTTATTGAGCAGGAAGATTGGGTATCAAGTTGGAAAAAATATTGGGGCCCTGAACTTGTAGGAGATAACTTAATTGTATTGCCTTGTTGGCTTGAATTGCCAAAGGAACATCAAAATAGGAAAGTTATAAGAATAGACCCTGGAGCAGCTTTTGGGACTGGAAGTCATCCGACGACATCTCTTTGTCTAGAAAGATTAGAAAAAATTTCTTTATCTAGTAACAAAATATTAGATATAGGTTCAGGTAGTGGAATTTTAAGTATTGCGGCTAAATCTTTTGGTGCAAGAGAGGTTTATGCTATTGATAATGATTATCTTGCAATAAATTCGACCCAGTCTAATTTTCGGCTAAATTTCGACAACTTAGATAATTTAAAGACATATTTAGGACCATTTGATGAGCTGGTTTCAAAATATTCTTTAAAGAATTTTGATTTTATTTTATGTAATATTCTTGCAGAAGTTATAAAAGGCATAATCCCTGAAATAAGTAACTGCCTTAAAAAAAATGGAGAAGTAATTTTAAGTGGTATTTTGAATTCACAAAAAGATGTGATTATTAATTTATTGAATGCTAGTAATTTCCAAATAAATGATGTATCTTCTAAAGAAGATTGGGTGTGCATTACAGCACAAAAAATTCTCTAATCTTATAAATATATAAGTTTTCCTAATCTAACCTCCTTTTCACATTGCATTGTTTCATTTTTTACTACCTACACACACAAATGCTTACAAACAATGTTAAAAAAGTAATAACGGTATTTTATTTACCATCAATTTTTTATTTAAATGGCTTCTTACAAGGTTACACTTATCAGCGAAAGTGAAGGTCTCAATTCTACGATTGAAGTACCTGATGATCAGTACATTTTAGATGCTGCTGAAGAACAAGGCGTTGATCTACCATATTCTTGCAGAGCAGGAGCTTGTTCTACTTGTGCAGGTAAAATCACAACAGGAACTGTTGATCAATCTGACCAAAGTTTTCTAGATGATGATCAACTAGAAGCTGGTTTTGTACTCACTTGTGTTGCATATCCATCTTCAGATGTAACAATTAATACTCATGCTGAAGAAGAACTTTATTAATTTATAAAAAATAAATCTATTAGGTTGTTTTATTAAATTATTTCTGCCACTCTCTTATGAGGTGGCTTTTTTTATGAGATAAATGAATAAATTTGAATTTTTTAAAACCGATGCAATTCAATCAAGTTATGGTGGCCAATTCAGCTATAAAGTTATTGGACCCTGTTGCAGGTTATATGATAGAGAAGAGTTGCCTTGGCCTTGTTCAAGGCTCGCTTGGCGAAGTAAAGAGCCCAGTTGGAGAAGGATAGGATCTAGATTTGTCGCAGATATGGCTTCAAGGAAATGTCCATCGTATTCCGTTCAAATTTTAGAGCCAGGATCAAAACCTGTTGAAACAGTCATTACTCTCTTCTCAAAGAAGTTTTCTTCAGAAATTCAAGAATGGTGGTACAGCAAAAAACCAGGTTCAAAAGAACCTGGTAATGTGTTTCCAGAAAGTATTTAAAGTATTTTTTTTAAGCTTTTGGTTTTGGTGGCATATAACCTTTTAGGCCAGAGCATTCAAGACTCTCGAAAGTATCAACACCTGTCTGTGAATTTGTTCCAGTTGCCCTTTCGCATAATGATTTTCTTGTTTTCAAATCAAGATTTGCATCAGTAAAGTCAGCTCCATCAATAGTTGCTCCATCAAAAACACTTTTCATTAGCTCGCCATTTGTCAGATTTGCATCTGAAAAATCAGCATTATCAAAACGTGTCGCATAGGCAATAAGATCTTTCATATTTGCACCTTTGAAACTAGAATTCTTTGCAGTGGTTACGCTCATATATGCACCTTGTAAGTTGGCTTCACCTAAATCTTGATTAGATAAATCATATTTTACGTATTCATTATTTTGAAGATTTGCACCATGAAGATCTTCTTTTAATCCATCTACTGATGAAGGATCACTGGGATACAGCGCATTTGTAGATATTGGATTAAGAAGTAAACCAATAATCAATGGAAGAAAAATTAGAAGTCTTTTGAAAGACTTGTTTAGTGATGAAAAAATAGAAACCATTTCGATCGACATCAAATTAAAAAAAACCATAAGACTATTATTTCATGGGTTGGCCATTTACAACCCTACTGCTCACGAACTGTTGCAGTTTATTTAATTTCTGCAGTCAAAAAATCTTTTGCGAGATAAGTATTAGGAAAAATTTTTTGAGCTTCTTTTAGCAAATCGCTTGGCTTTATTGGACTTCTCTGAGTATATCTTGGACTTAAATGTGTGATAATTAGTTTCTTTGCGTTAGATAACAGTGCAGTTTTTGCAGCCATTATTGTTGTCGAATGTAATTTTTCGTAAGCCATTTTTTCATCCTCTTTGGAAAATGTAGATTCATGGACCAACAAATCAGCATTTTTGGATAGATTTACTGCTGATTCGCTAAAAACTGTATCTGTACAATAAACAAAGCATTCACCTTTTCTAGGGGGACCACAGAACTCTTTCCCATTAAAAGATCTCCCATCTTTCAGTATAACTTTTTTACCAGATTGTAATTCTGAATAAATAGGTCCAGGAGGTATTTTAAAATCTTTTGCTTTTTTGATATCGAATATTCCTGGCTTATCTTTTTCTCTTACACGATATCCATAAGCAGGGAGTCTATGCTTGAGGCCGGCACAATAGACTTCTATTTTATCACTTTCAAATAAAACTTTATTTAGTGAGGCGAAATCTTCAACTTCTATAAAACGCAAAGGGAATGACAATTTACAATAGCTATTATTAAGTGCCGAAATTACAAAATTTCTTACCTCTGAAGGACCATAAATATCAATACCATTACTATTTCCTGATAACCCTAATGTAGCCAAAAGGCCAGGTAAACCATAAATATGATCACCATGCATATGAGTAATAAAGATCTTTTTAATTTGTGAAGACTTGATATTACTCTTAATTAGTTGATGCTGTGTTCCCTCTCCGCAATCAAAAAGCCATACTTCAGCCGTTTGAGATAATTTAAGGGCTAAGGAAGAAACATTTCTTGTTAAGGTTGGCACCCCAGAGCTTGTTCCCAAGAAAGTGATGTTCACTTTTGATGTTATTTTAATTTTATATCCTAGATTAAATCTAGACTTT
>QCVU01000082.1 GCA_003210275.1 Prochlorococcus sp. AG-686-M10 | reverse complement strand
AAATATTAGATCTCCATTAACTTGTGAGGCTAATCGTTCAGTTTGTAGAAAATGTTATGGATGGGCCTTAGCTCATAATCATTTAGTTGATTTAGGTGAGGCTGTAGGAATTATTGCTGCTCAATCAATTGGAGAACCTGGAACTCAATTGACCATGAGAACCTTTCATACTGGTGGCGTATCTACAGCAGAAAGTGGAGTTGTAAGATCTAAAATTAAAGGTAAAGTTGAATTTAGTTCAAAAGCAAAGATCAGAGGATATAGAACCCCGCATGGAGTGGAAGCCAAACAAGCTGAAGTAGATTTCTTATTAAAAATTATTCCAAGTGGAAGTAATTCTAACAAAGTCCAAAAAATCGAAGTAACAGGTGGATCCCTTTTATTTGTAGATGATGGTCAAGAAATTGATATAGATATAACTGTCGCACAAATTACATCAGGAGCTGTAAAGAAAAGTGTTGAGAAAGCTACCAAGGATGTTATTTGCGATCTAGCTGGACAAGTAAGATATGACAAAGTTATCCAACCAAAGGAGGTTACTGATAGACAAGGTAATATTACTTTGAAAGCTCAAAGATTAGGAAGGTTATGGGTCTTGGCTGGCGATGTCTATAATCTACCTCCAAATGCTAAACCTGTTGTTTTAACAGAAAAAAAAGTAGAGCAGGGAACTGTTTTAGCAGAAGCAAGTCAATCTAGTGAGTTCGGTGGAGAAGTTCGTTTGAGGGAATCAGTAGGAGATTCAAGAGAAGTCCAGATAGTAACAACTTCAATGCTATTAAGTAATTTTAAATTACTTGAAGAATCCACTCATTCAGGTGAAATTTTTCATTTAGAATCTAATGATGGAACTATTTATCGATTAAATACTTCTCCTGGGAGTAAAATTAGTAGTGGTGAAGTCATTGCTGATTTGGCAGATGAAAGGTTTAGGACAAAAACTGGCGGATTGGTAAAATATGCACCTGGTTTAAGTGTTAAAAAAGCAAGATCATCTAAAAATGGTTTCGAAGTTAGTCAAGGGGGAACTTTGCTTTGGGTTCCTCAAGAAACCCATGAAATAAATAAAGATATATCCTTACTTATGACTGAGGATATGGCATGGATTGAAGCAGGAACAGAAGTTGTTAAAGATATATTTAGCCAAACTTCAGGGATTGTCACAGTAACTCAAAAAAATGACATATTGCGAGAAATTACTATTAGAAATGGTTCTTTTCATGAATGTGAAGATGAAGAAATTTTAAGTAGATTTACTGAAGAAGGGAAATTAGTTAATCCTGGCGAAAAAATTATAGATGGTATCGATAATAATGAAATTCTTTTCGTTCAAAAATTAGAAACATCAAAAAGTAAGGGCTTACTCTTAAGAACTGTAGAAGAATTTACTATACCCAATGAGGCTGAGATACCTGAATTATCTCATGTTAAACAGGAGAGAGGACCATCCTTGGGTTTGAAAGCTGTTCAAAGACTTTCTTATAAAGATGGTGAATTAATAAAATCTGTGGAAGGTGTTGAACTTCTCAAAACTCATTTAAGTTTGGAAAGTTTTGATGCTACCCCCCAGATGACAATTGATGTTGAAACAATTAAAGATAAAAATGATAAATCAATAAACAGGTTAAGTTTAGTTATTTTGGAATCTATTTTGGTAAGAAGAGATACCATATCTGATTCTAGTCATGGTTCAACACATACTGAATTACAAGTAAAGAACAATCAGATGGTTAAAGCAGGAGATGTAATCGCTACTACTCAAATTCTTTGTAAAGAGAAAGGGATAGTGCAATTACCAAATGTAGTTGAGAATGAACCAATTAGAAGACTAATTGTTGAAAGAAACGAAGATAAAATAAAAATCAATATTAAAGGTAAAGCACTTATTAAAGTAGGTGATCGTGTTGTTGATGGAGATTTAATTAGTAAGGGAGAAAAATCTACTTCATGCGGAGAAATAGAAGAAGTTTCTAGCGACTTTGTGATTTTAAGACTTGGAAGACCATATATGGTTTCTCCAGATTCTGTTTTGCATGTAAAAGATGGAGATTTAGTTCTTCGAGGAGATGGATTAGCATTACTAGTTTTTGAAAGGCAGAAAACAGGGGATATTGTTCAAGGCTTACCTCGAATCGAAGAATTATTAGAAGCAAGAAGACCAAGAGATTCTTCAACTTTATGCAAAAAATCAGGAGTTGTGCAAATTAAAGAAGGGACTGATGAAGAATCAGTGTCATTATCTGTTATTGAGAGAGATGATTCTATTAATGAATATCAACTTTTAATGGGACAGAATATTATGGTTAGTGATGGACAGCAAGTTACTGGGGGAGAACTCTTAACTGATGGTCCTATTAATCCGCATGAGCTACTAGATTGTTTATTTACAGATTTAAAAGATCAAAAACCCTTAATGGAAGCGGCGCGAGAATCAATATCAAAATTACAAAGAAAAATGGTTAATGAGGTTCAGAATGTTTATAAGTCACAGGGCGTAGCAATTAGTGATAAGCATATTGAAGTCATAGTAAGACAAATGACAAGTAAAGTTCGTATTGAAGATGCAGGAGATACAACCCTTCTTCCTGGTGAATTAATAGAGTTAAGACAAGTAGAAGATACAAATCAAGCAATGTCTATTACTGGGGGGGCACCCGCAGAGTTTACTCCCGTTTTATTAGGGATAACTAAAGCCTCACTGAATACAGATAGCTTTATTTCAGCAGCCTCTTTCCAGGAAACCACAAGAGTTCTTACTGAAGCTGCTATAGAAGGTAAGTCGGATTGGCTTAGAGGTTTAAAAGAGAATGTCATCATTGGAAGACTAATACCTGCTGGTACAGGTTTTAGTGGGTTTGTTGAAGAATTAGCTTCAGAAGCTGGACCTCATCCTGATATTCTTGCTGAAGAATCCGGGGGGTATAGAAGGGCTCAGAATTTAAGGCCAGACTATACAGTTGATATGCCTCAATCTCCCACTGTAAGTTCTACTGCTATCCTTGATGATCCAAGTGATGAAGATTTAGAAACTACTAGGAATAGGCATGGAATTGATCCTACCTCAAGTAATTTTGCGGCCTTTGCAAGGCCTAGTGCTGAGAATCAATTTTCAGAAGATCAATTACCAGATCCAGCGGCTTTGGAAGGATTACAAGAAGAAGGACTTCTTTCAGATGAATAAAAGCTATTCTAAGTTTCTGTTACTAGAATAC
>QCVU01000081.1 GCA_003210275.1 Prochlorococcus sp. AG-686-M10 | reverse complement strand
AGAGATGCCTTCTTCTAATGTTTGAGAGTAGTCCCACTTAAGTTTTTCTCTAATTAAATCATTATTTGAATTTCTTCCTCTTACTCCAAGAGGGCCATTAATATGATTTTTTATTACACACTTTTTAGCGACTTTAGAAGTAATTTCTACCAATTGATTTATAGAAACCATTTCTTCAGATCCAATATTTACAGGACCTGTAAAATCTGAATCGATTAAACGTCTAGTAGCTTCTATACATTCATCAACATATAAAAAAGATCTTGTTTGAAGACCATCACCCCAAACATCAATTTCTCCTCCTGAATCAGGTAAATAAGAAACTTTCCTACAAATTGCTGCAGGAGCCTTTTCTCTACCACCTTCCCAAGTTCCCTCAGGGCCAAATATATTATGATATCTTGCTACTCTTACAGGAATATCATAATTCCTACTATAGGCAAAATATAACCTTTCAGAAAATAATTTTTCCCAACCATATTCAGAATCAGGATTTGCAGGATATGCCGAATCTTCCCTACAATTGGGGGTCTTTGGATCATTTTGATTATATTCTGGATACATACATGCAGAACCAGAATAAAATATTCTTGTTTTATTTTTATTTAATAATTGGTTCAATTTAACTTGTTGGTCCAAAACATTTAAATTAATAGATACTGAGTTATGCATTATGTGAGCATCATTTTCTCCTGTAAAAACAAATCCAGCTCCTCCCATATCCGCAGCAAATTGATAGATCTGGTCAAAACTTTCTTTTTCATGATTTATGAGGATTTTGTTGACTAAATTTACATCCCTTAAATCACCCTTTATAAATTCATTTGCATTTGTAGGGGAATATTCAGGATATTTTAAATCAACTCCTCTAACCCAAAAGTCCTCTTTCCTAAGCCTTTTGACCATATGGCTACCTATAAAGCCACCTGCTCCAAGTACTAAAGCTTTTTTCATTTTTGAGAACTTTAAAAATCATTTTAATTTTAAACGATAATACATCAAAAAAATTTAATTAAATTAAAAAGATAAAATAGCATTTAATAAGATTAACAACATATCTAACCTGATAAATAGGTAAAAAAGTTTTTATATGATTTCTTAGATATTTTGCTCCTCAAGGGGGAATATATTGAGCGCCTATGAATAAATAGAATTAAATATATAGATATTGGCATTAAAAATATATTTAAGATTATATAAAGAATTGATATTGATTTATAACCAGAGATAATTTTTTTGAAGTTTATTAGATATTTATTTATATCTTTAGAACGTGTATATAAACACAAATTCAAAAAAGCCAGTATAAAAGATGATTGAATTTGAGAAGAGAATAACAGACGTGTTTTTAAAACTTTTTTATTTTTTATCTTTGCAAACAAATCACATATTAGATTTATTTTCGAAATATTCAGTTCACATCTAATACAATCTTGCGTATGGCTATCTTCTCTAGAATTAATTACTACTTTTGGATATGGTGTATATAAATAATTTTTACTAATAATATTAATACTATTAATAAATCTCCAGTCCTCTCCCAATCTCCCTTCTTTACCAGTCTTAAAATTAATTCTATTTTTTAATAAAAAATTTCTTGAAATCGTGAGAGATGATAAATTATATGGGATATTTAAAAACTGATATTTCTCAGCAAAACTTGTTGATCTACAGTAATAAGAATTTTTGAATGAATTTTTATTGATTTGAAGTGAATCTCCATAAATAAAATTTAGATTATTAGATTTCTGAATAGTTAGGTAGTCATAAAATAGACGGTCAAATATAAGCGCATCGTCAGAATCTAAAAATATCAAATAATCACTTTCAATCAGCTTAATTGCATAATTCCTTGCTTTACCAATTGAACACTTGCCAATATCTTTAAAAATCAAATCTATTTTATTTCTATATGAAAAAAATATTTGTTTAGTATCGTCTTCTGATCCTGAATCCAATAAAACCACCTTGATCTTAAATCCACTTCTTCTTTGATTTAAAATACTTTGCATTGGTATATGAAGAGTTTTCCCAGAATTAAATGTCGGTATTGCAATTATCAAAACTATTTCAGGCTTCTTTCTTACTTTATTATTTCTCTTTTTATTGGCTAAATTGTTCATATAAATATTTATCTAAAAATATTTTCTTTATCAGCCGAAAGATAGTCTAGAGTATTAGTTATTCCAGTCTTTATGGATACTTTCGGAATCCATCCGTAAGTTTTGGCTTTTGAAATATCTAGATGCACTAAAGGAGAATCTCCTATCCAGCCTCTATTGGATCCACTATATATAAATTTAGTATTATCTAATTTGAGATAGTCACAAACTATCTTGGCTAATTTAGTAATATTCATTATTTCTGTATGTCCAAGATTAAAAATTTCTGTAGCTTTTTCATGGTTAGTCAAACTTAATATTCCTTTGACCCCATCTGTTACATCTAAAAAGGATTTCCTCTGATTACCATCGCCTAAGATCTCCAATCTTTCAGGACTAAAAAGTAATTTTTTATAAAAATCATAAATAACACCGTGTGAATATCCATTCCCAATCCAGGAAACAAATCTAAATATTGAACTTTGAAAATCAGAATATTCAGAATAAGCCTGAACATAAGCTTCGCCAGCTAGCTTACTTGCGCCATAGATAGATGTTTGTCTTAAAAAAGAGGTCTCTGGAGTAGGAAAGATTTCAGGGTCTCCATAAACAGCTGCACTACTAGCAAATACAAAATGCTTACAATTATTAGCTTTTGCATAATCACATACTGATTTAGTTACTAAAACATTTTGTTTAAAATCAGTTTCTCTATCTTTAAAACCACCTCTTACGTCGGCATTAGCAGAAAGATGATAAATATAATTTAAATTTTCAATAACTGGCCAATCATTAAAGTCTGACAATAAATCAATATTAAAAAAAGTAAGCAAAGGATTATCCAATGCCAAGTTTTCTAATCGTCCTGTGCTTAAGTTATCAAATACAAATATTCTCTTTTCATTATCCTTTAATAATTCGTTTATCAGATTTGAACCAATGAATCCAGCCCCTCCAGTAACTAAAACATTTTGCATTTAGTATTTACTTAATCGGTGATAAATTATTATATAATAAATCTTAAGAATTATATAACTACTCAAATCTTTTTGAAAGTAACTAGAAATATATATTAAATAAAATTGTAAAGATATGTTTTCAGTAGAAAAATTTGGTCTTCTAATAATCTTCTTTAACCCAACTAAAGAAGATATATTTAATTCCCAAAGAAATATTTCTCACTTCAATTCAGGAATTATTGTATGGAATTCCAATAAAACTTTTACAGT
>QCVU01000080.1 GCA_003210275.1 Prochlorococcus sp. AG-686-M10 | reverse complement strand
ATCTCCAGGGAAGTTAAAATATTTGGGATGAGCCCATAATTTGTAGAGAGGCTTATCATAAGCAATCAATCTATTATTTCTGTCTACTATTGATCTTCTCTTATTTAAAGAACTAATCTTGGTGAATTGTATTAATCTCGCTTTTTTTTGTAATTCAGAGGCACTAAAAACTTGTAAATTTACCAACCTTCCAAATAGTCCAAAAATCAATAATAAACAAAAGATATAAGTGACCTTAAACCTTCGAGCTTTGAGAGGTACTAGATGAACAATTTTCTTATTTTTTTTCATTAATATCCTTTTTGATATTTACTATCTTTTAATCCATCTTTAATAAATTTTATTTTTTTATTCAAACTATTTCTCTTATTCTTAGTAATTTGCTTATCAAGGTAAATTAAATCTTTTGGGGTCGTTTTTTTAAAAGAATTAAGGGACTCAATTTCATTAATATAAAATTCTTCAGTCTTAGAAATATAATCAATAAGATTATTATTATTTGCTCTTGTTCTGGCTAAATTTCTATATATGTTTGTCCATTTTCTTTGACTATTGAAAGAAAGAAAAGATAATGTAAAAATTAAAATTAATAAAGACAAATTTAAGCTGTCAAATATTCTGTGAATAAATTTTAAATTAAATAATTTTATTTTTTTTGAAGTTATTTTATTAGTATCGCAAAGGTTATTTTTTAAAGAATTTTCATTCTTATTTAAATTCATCTCTTAGTATTATTTAGAAGTAGGAAAAGTGTTATAAATCAAATAAACATTTTTTATATTAATTCGCAAGTAATAAAGCTAAATCTTTATGTTCTCAACAGAAATAAATTCAAAAAGGTCATCCCATTCCATAAAGAATGCATAATCACAGAAGAAGATAATCTTCCTGATATAAATCTTGTAGTTCCCAGTCCTATGCCTAAAGTAAACAATGGGATCATTTCACTGATACTCAAATGAGCCAAGGCGAAAATAAAAGCAGAGATTGTAATACCTAAAATAATTCCGAATTCTCTTGATAAAATTGGTAATAAAACCCCTCTAAAAATAACCTCCTCAAATATTGGGGCTAAAAATGTAGTTGTTAAAAATAAAAGTACAAATGAAACATAATTATTACTATTTAAAACGATCTCAAGTAAGGGATTACTCCCATTTTGATTATCAACTAAAAGATTCATAATTAATGACACTATTAAAACAAAAGGAATTATCATTAAAAATCCCTTAAATCCCTGCACAAAAGAATCTTTTATCGGTAAAAAATTGAATTGAAAATAATCTTTTTTGAAACTAAATTTATTTTCCAAAGATTTTATTTGATAATAAATAATCAATAGAGGGGGAATTGCCATAAATAAATAGCCAAAAAATATTTTTAATGATTGTGTTAATTCGACTGATAGATTAGAGGCCACTAATTCAACTAAAGTGATAGAAAATAAGGGCGAAATAACTTCTCCTAAAACAACAAATCCTCCTGATATCAACAAAATCATATCTAACAAATCTAAATCTAAGGGTATAAATTCTTTCCATTCAATTTTTCTTGAAGATAAAACACTCCATAATGTTCTAATAACAAGTAATGAGCCAAAGATTATTGTTAAAAGAGGTATTAATCTAATAGCTATTATTTTTAAAAACATTTTTTTTGAAAGTGTATTTGTTATTAATTGACTCTCATCAAAAGAAAATCTTTTGCTCAACAAGTGATATATAAATCTATCCTCTTTAAACAAATCCAGGAAATCATCACTAGGCTTATATGTATTATCTAGATAAATTTTACTTAGATTTTCTACTACAAATTTATAATTTTTATTATCAAAGCTATTAGCGTACTCTTTTTTTATATTTATCTCATTATTCTTGGAAGAAATTATCCAAATCAATTTATTCCTTTCTGTTAATTCATCAAAAGAAATCTCAGAAAGTGAATTCTTAATATCTTCAATTGGATCATTAATAATAATAAGGTTTCTTAAATTAATTGGTATTGCAGGCAAAGCCAATTCGGCAATTTCTTTTTCTTTTTGACTGATATCAAAGCTAACCGATGGCCGACTTAGACTATCTCGAAGCCCTTGTTGCCAAACAAAAAAAGTTATGATTATAGAAATAAAAGCTATAAAGAGTTTTGTCTTAGAAATATTTTTATTCATGTAATTAATAATAAAATATAAAACTTAATTTAGTTTTCATTGAAATTTCTAATAATCATATACCTATTTTTATCACGCCATGAGATGATAAAAATACTATATTTAAAATCTATATAATGAGCGTTAGATTAATTCTAGTAAGGCATGGGCTTAGCAGTTTTAATGAAAAAGGTTTAGTTCAAGGAAGGACAGATGATTCATATTTAACCGACAAGGGTTACGAACAAGCACTTAGATCGGGGGAGGCATTGTCAGGGATTGGTTTCGACAAGATATATTCATCTCCACTTGTAAGAGCAGCAGAGACGGCAAAGACAATTCAGAAAAACTTAAATGGAGAAAATAATATTATTTACGATAAAAATTTATTAGAGGTTGATCTGGGTTCGTGGTCTGGTTTAACTATTGATGAAATAAAAAACAAGTATCCAGAAGACTATCTTCTTTGGAAAAATGATCCTGAAAATTTGAATTTAGAGAGTATTCACAATTCAAAATATCAACCAATCAAAGAATTATATGAGCAGGCAAATCAATTTATAAAAAATATTTTAAAAATATATTTAGAAAAAGAAGAGGCAAACATTTTAATAATTGGACATAATGCAATTTTAAGATGTTTAATTCTATTATTAATTGGAAGACCTAAAAAAGGTTTTAGAAAAATAAAGTTAGATAATGCCTCTTTTTCAATCCTTAATATTGAGAAGCAAAGTAATTCATATAAAACACAAATTGAATGTTTAAATCAAACTTCTCATCTAGATAAAAGAATTCCGGATCAGATTGGAGACTCAAGAATATTTTTAGT
Source organism: Prochlorococcus sp. AG-686-M10 (assembly GCA_003210275.1). Taxonomy (GTDB): domain Bacteria; phylum Cyanobacteriota; class Cyanobacteriia; order PCC-6307; family Cyanobiaceae; genus Prochlorococcus_A. Next base: position 367 of record QCVU01000080.1, on the reverse strand, counting down.
AAGGCATGGTGAAACCAACTGGAACAAAGAAGGTCGATTCCAAGGACAAATAAATATTCCTTTAAATACTAATGGGAAAGATCAGGCAGAAAAGGCCTCTAAATATTTAGAAGAAATTAACTTTAATAAAGCTTTTTCAAGTTCAATGGATAGACCATATGAAACAGCACAAATAATTCTTCAAAACAAGTCAGATTTAGAAATAACAAAGATTGAAAAATTTGTAGAAATAAGCCATGGATTATGGGAAGGCAAATTAGAAAATGAAATTAAGAAACAATGGCCAGAATTACTAAAAAATTGGCATGAAAAACCTGAAGAGGTATTAATGCCCGAGGGTGAGAGTATTAAAGAAGTATCTAAAAGA
>QCVU01000079.1 GCA_003210275.1 Prochlorococcus sp. AG-686-M10 | reverse complement strand
CCAAAATAGGAGATAAAGGACTTTTCACAAAAGAATTAGAAGCTCAAATGCTTGTGGGACATGCAGATATTGCAGTACATTCATTGAAAGATTTACCTACTAATTTACCTGATGGACTCACATTAGGATGTATCACAAAAAGAGAAGATCCTTCAGATGCTTTAGTAGTTAACAAAAAAAATAAAATTTATCAATTAGAAAGTTTACCTCCTGGTTCAATCGTTGGAACAAGTTCCTTAAGGAGACTTGCTCAATTAAGATATAAATTTCCGCATCTTGATTTCAAAGATATTAGGGGTAACGTTATTACAAGAATAGAAAAACTTGATTCAGGAGATTTTGACTGTATTATTCTGGCTGCAGCAGGTTTAAAAAGATTAGGATTTGAATCAAGAATTCACCAAATTATTCCTAATGAGATTTCCCTCCATGCCGTTGGCCAAGGTGCTTTAGGAATTGAATGTAAATCTGATGATAAAGAAGTTCTCAAAATTATAAGTGTCCTAGAAGATAAGGTCTCGAGCCAAAGATGTTTAGCCGAAAGATCTTTTTTAAGAGAACTTGAAGGGGGATGTCAAGTTCCTATAGGAGTTAATAGTAGTATTCAAAATGATGAAATAGCCCTAATAGGAATGGTCGCATCTATTGATGGGAAAAGACTTATTAAAGATGAATCGATAGGAAATATTAAATATCCAGAGGAAGTTGGTAAGAAATTAGCTCAAAAGCTAAAACTACAGGGGGCTGATAAAATTCTTTCGGAAATATTTGAACAATTTAGAGAGAAATAATATTTTTTAATCAACTAATTTTGGTTCAATTTCTTTTTGGTATCTAGATTCACAATCTTGAATTACTTTTACAGCTTCTTCAATTCCGTAAAAGCCATTAACAGTACATGTCCCTGGTTTTTTTAGATCTTTATAATGTTCCCAATAATACTTGGTCTCGTTAAGCCAATGTTCCCCAAGATCCTCAAAAGTATGAATATGATCCATTCTCTTATCATCTGATAGGACAGCAATTACTTTGTCATCAACTTCTCCTCCATCATCAAATTTCATCACTCCAATTATCCTTGACTCAACGATTGAACCTGGCACTAGTGGTTCTGTCACACCAACTATTTCAATATCAAGAGGATCACCATCCTCATCCCAAGTTCTTGGAATACATCCATAAGCGAAAGGGTATGCGAGTGATGAATAACCAACTCTATCAAGTTTCAAATGTCCAGTTTCAGTAATTAACTCATACTTATTTATAGTATTAGAGTTTAATTCGACAATTGTATTAACGACTGATTTTGTATTGTCTGTAAAAGCATCTAAAATATGCAATAAATTCGGAGTAACTCTACTTGGAGGTTGATTAAGGTTTGCCATCAAAAAATTATTTTTATTTATCCTACATCCTTACACTCAATCAAATTCTAAATCGTAAATTTTTAGCAGAAATCTTTTATTTTCGATCTCAAATGACTAACAAAGTACTTTGAAGTTAGTTCTTCTCCTGTGACATTTCTCACTAGTTTCATAGAGTTAACAGATCTTCCATAGCTATGAATATTATTTTTTAACCATAAAATTATTTTTTCATATTCTCCATCTTCAACTAAATTATCAATTAATCCTATTTCCTTTTCCATTTGTGAAGTGATTTGTGCACTTATAAGATGACCTAACAAGTATGAAGGGAAATATCCAAAGGCTCCTTCACTCCAATGAACATCTTGCAAACAACCTTCTGCATCATTCGATGGTCTAATTCCTAACAGTTCCTCATATCTTTTATTCCATTCTGATGGAACATCTTTCGCTTCTAGATCTCCTTCAATTAAATCTATTTCAAGTTCAGTTCTAATTAAAATATGCAACCCATAGCTTAATTCATCTGCTTCAACTCTATTTAAGCCTGCTTTCAAATGGTTAATAGATTTCCAAAGTTCTAAATGATTATTTAAAGAACAACCCTCAGAAACAAAATGTTTGAAAAACCTTTTAGAAAAAGATTTTGATTTAACTATCCTATTTTCCCAAAATAAAGATTGGCTTTCATGAACACCCATTGATGTTGCTTGACCCAAAGGCCAAGCAAACCATTGATGACTTTGCGATGGCAAACCCTGCTCATAAATCGAATGTCCCCACTCATGCGCAGTAGCTAGAAAACTCGATAGGGGTTCGCCTTCTACAACTCTAGTAGTAATCCTATAATCCTCTGGACCTAAAGTAATAGAAAAAGGATGGGGAGATTTTGCAACAACCACTAAATCTTCATCTCTCCCAAACTCATCAAGTAATTTAGAACATAAATTTTGCTGAGATTTAGGACTTAAACTCCAGTGATATTTTTCTGATTTATTGAGATCACTTATTAGAGATGGGATAGTTTCTTTAAGTGGCTGGAAAATTTTATTTAACCACTCCAGAGTTAAATCAGGCTCAAAAGGCTGAGCTAGAGTTTCCCAAGGTGTGTATCTATCTGATATTTGTTTTGTCTCTTCAATACGTAATTTGATCAACTTTTTAAAAACTGGTAAGAAAATCTCAAAATCTGATTTTCTTTTAGCTTCTTGCCAACTTTCATAACCTTGTGATTTAGCTTTAGCAAGTGCTTCAACTAATTTAGGATCTAAATTTTTTTGCCTATTAAATTCCTTGATTAATAATTCAATGTTTCTTTTTTTACTTTGAATAATTTCTTGACTTAATGATTTTTCTAAGCCATCTTGAAACTCATCCTGAGCAGCTTTAATTAAATCTGAAAACTCTTCAGAGGAATTTCTTTTATGCAGTATTTTCGCGATATACGTAAGTTGTTCAGATCTCCAAGACGCTCCTTTCTTGGGCATACCCGTATTTTGATCCCAATAAAGAGTACTCTGTATTGAGCCTAATATTTGAGTTTCTTTTAAATAAGCTCCAAGCTTATTCCATTCTTTTTCAGCCAAAAATATTTAACTTAATTAATTAATATTTTAAGACAAAAATATTGTACTAAGTATAAAATCATCAAACTATATTCATAATAGGATATTGGTTATTAGGACTTTAAATATTTATGGAGCAAATTTTCTCAAAATTAAACCTTATAACCAATGGAGAGGGTTTCACTGATATTACTGATGATTTAAATTTATTCATACAAAAAAATAATTTTGATTCGGGGATTTTTTGCTTAACCTCACTACACACCAGTTGTAGTTTAACTATTAATGAAAATGCAGATCCAAATGTTCTTAAGGACCTAGAAAAGTACATTAAATCTATAGTTCCTTACAACTGTTATACCTCGTTATCAAAAGAAAGAGAGGAGATATATTATGAACATTTTCAAGAAGGAGAGGACGATATGCCAGCTCATATTAAAACTGCTTTAACAAATACTAATTTGTCTTTAAGCTTTCAAAAAGGGAGACTCATACTCGGCACTTGGCAAGCAATTTATTTGTGGGAACATCGATTTAGTACAAAAAAAAGAACTATAAGTGTTCATATTATTGGGGAAAAAAGTTCAATTATCTATAATAGTAAACAATCACAATAAATATTTATGAAACCTTACCTTTTACAAAATGAGGAATTAAAAGAA
>QCVU01000078.1 GCA_003210275.1 Prochlorococcus sp. AG-686-M10 | reverse complement strand
TCCCAAGTGGCAAAGACAAAAAACAATTGAGAAACTAGTCAATAAATTTTTTAAATCATCTTCCTGCAAAATTATAAACTTAGGTTGTGGTCCCGGTCTTCTAGAAGAAAAACTATCATCATTCGGCTTTTTTGGAATTGGCATTGATTCATCTCAGGCGATGATAAACCTTGCAAGAGAAAGGTCATTAGATAAAGGTTTTTCAGAAAAGTGGCAATTTATTGAAGGAGATTGTGAAGACACTAAATTAAATTCAGGTGGTTTTGATTGTGTAATCGCATCTGGATTAATCGAATATATGCCAAATGATGAAAAACTTCTCAAAGAAGTTAATAGACTATTGAAAGATGACGGAATATTAATATTGAATATTAATAATCTTTTTGGTTGGTCAACTATTCTTAATAGAATTGGTCATTATTTAAAAAAATCTAGAAGGATAGTTAATATTGTAAATTTCATTAAAAAAAAATATCTCAAGGAAAAAGTTGCAGTCAATAAATTGAATTTTTTTCCAAGGAAACATTTCCCAGCATTTTTTATAAGAAGAGCAAAGAAAAATGGCTTTGAATTACTATTTTCAGAATATCAAGGATTTACAGTTTTACCCTCACCTTTAGATCTTATCTTTAATATTATTCCTGGAAATTTAAATTATAAATTAGATTTTCTTAGAAAAACTCCACTAAAGTTTTTAGGTGCCAGTAATCTTTTAGCTATGAGAAAAAAATGAATGATTGACAATCTCAAATTAAGAAATGTTTTTAGCAGTTTGATGTACAAAAAATTTTTTTCCAAAAAGAAAAAGTTTGGAAATAATTTAGTAGCTCTTGATTACCATTATTTTACAGATAATTCATTAACTTATCCAAAATTAGGATTAGAGGTATCTTATTCTGCATTAGATAAACAACTCAAAATTTTCTCAGAATCTTTTGAACCATTAGAAACTGATTTTGCTTTAGGAACCTTTGTTAAAAAAAAATCATATAATAGTAAACCTGGGATTATAATATCTATTGACGATGCAGATAAATCAATTAAATATGCCCTAAAGTATTTCATCAAATATCAAATACCAATAACCTTATTTATTCCTGTAGGTTTATGCATAGATAAGAACAAAGAGGATGGGAAAAGAAGTAGAATTCTATGCCGATATCGTGAATTATTTCCAAGTAGCAAAGGATTAACTTTAAAAGAAAAATCAGAATTTTTTGATCAAATAATAAATTCTAGTTTTCAACAGTTATACGAATATGAATTGAAGCTAGGATCTCCTAAAAAAGAAAATAATATTACTGCTTCAAGAGAACTACTTTCTTTGACGGAAATTGAAGAAATTGCAAAAAATCCCATAGTAACAATTGCTTCACACTCTATGAGCCATAATTCACTAGCTGAACTCCCTGATAATTGGCTTAAATGGGAAATAAAAAAATCTACAGAATATATAAAAGCTTTGCAAGGTAAATACGATCTATTTGCTTATCCTTTTGGTTATAAGAAATCATACAATTTAAAAGTTAAAAACCTACTTCATGAAGAGGGCATAAAATATGCCTTCTCAACAAGTTCCAAAATAATAACAAAGAACTCAGATTTGTTATCTTTAGGTAGAGCACCAATGTTGAATTTTCATAATAAAGATTATGTATTTGGCTCCGCTTACGGAGCATTTCATTATTGGGATAAAATATTGCAAAGATAAAAACTCTAATAAGCGGATGAAAAAATTAAAACCCTTTCAACTGCTCTTAAGTTATTATCAAAATCATTAAACATAAAAAACAATCTTTCTTATTTGTTAAAAAAATTTTAATTTAACTAGATCTAGATTTTTAAAATATGAAAGAGCTTTAGATTCATTATTGAAGTTTTTGTAATATATTTTGAAATCCTTTTCTTTTTGATTTTAGATCCTTTAAACAAATTTAAATTATTTTAAGTAGATATATTATTAATCTTGTGGGTCTTAATTTTGAGCCTGTAAATATTAAATCTATTTTCTAGAATGTTGATATCCTCCCATCTTAATTATATTAGTTACTCTTTATCTTTATTAAGCAAGGCAGACCATTTGATTCAATTACTAAGGAACATTTAGAAATTGATTTAAATGACTTGAGACTTGAAATCTCACCTTTTAATGATTTTGATTTAATAGTGGTTTTATTCTTATCCCAAACTATTAAAATTTTATTTGTATTTTTAATCTTTCTTTTCCCAAAATTTAGAAAGGTTTGTTTTTTCTCTTTTATTGAAAAAAGAATTTTAATTTTATTTTTTATTTTTCTTATAAATTTATTACCTTCAAAATATTGAGGTCTTGAGAATTTTGCAGAAAGAAAAGATTTCTTCTGAGTACTTTCTATGAAATTATTTGCAATTAAAATTAAAACAGAATTTTTTTGTCTATTAGTTATTGAAAAATCAATTTCTATAGTACCTGTATTAAATAAATTTATAAAATTTGCGGAGGCTGGACTGTTAAATACTTGGTGAGATAAAAGACTAATTACAGATATTTTGTTTTTTTGATAATGATTTGATTGGCTTTGATTATCAATTTGCTGCAAAACTATATATTCTGCAACTGAAAAGATATTATCAATACTATAAATATTACTATTTGATTTATAAATACAAGAATTACGATGACTTGGCCCATTATCAGGAATAGCCATGAAGGTTGTATCAATATTTATTTCTTTTTTTAAATATGATTTAGAAATTATTTTTTCAGAATCTTCTAGAGAAATTATTCCTCCCTCTATTCTTCCTGTTAAAGCAAGATCACTAGAAGCATTAGTAAAAGGATATATTAAATAAGGCAACTCTTTTTTCCAAGATTTTAGGTTTTCTGAAGATGTTAATCCCAAATAATATCTATCCGAATCTCCGCTAGCATTAAAACATAATAAAAATTTATTAAGTCTTTCAGAATAAACAAATCTTGGATTAGCATAAGAAGTTGCACCTTCTTCATTAAATGAGTTTTTATTTATAATGGGATGACCATTATTTATTGATTGCCAATTAATTGCATCTTTTGATTTTGCGCAAAATATTTGAGCACCGCCATATTTTAAGGAGCTACCTTCAAACATCATTATGAACTCATTTGGTGTTTTTATTACGTAAGGTAATCCCATCTGCACAGGTTTAGAATTTGGCATATCAGTGAAATCTTCCTGTTGCATTATTCTTTTACTAAATAAAATATCTTTAAAATTTAAGTCATTGCTAATTTTTAAACCAATCGCATCATCATAGGGTTGCTTACCACCACGATAAAATAAATAATATTTTTTATTAAAAAAAATCACATGAGGCGTAGTTTGCATACCAGAATCCCATTTTTCATCTGAGGCTTTATAAGTAGTAACTAAATCTACGAATTTTACCCTTTTGCCATTGAAAGAATATAATCCTGACCATTGTGATTTACCAAGATTCTTGCTGCAGGTTGCATATATATATTTTTTGTTTTTAATCTTGACTTGAAATCCTCCATCTGATATTAGGTATGAGGGATCCCTTACGCCATATTCATCGAAGTTATCATAAAACCCACTTGGATTTATTAATGGCCTAAAGTTATTTTTTATTAATATAGACACGGATTTTCAGTATTAAATTAATTCTATTTGTACTATTTTTAATGAGATAATAAAGATATAAATTTTCCTTTATTAATAAAATCATACTTTATATGA
>QCVU01000077.1 GCA_003210275.1 Prochlorococcus sp. AG-686-M10 | reverse complement strand
TTGACCATCAAACAATAATCAAACTTAAAGAAAGAGGAATCGTTGTAATAGGAGAAATCAATATCGCATGGGAAAGTTTAAAAAATATAAATTGGATTGGGATTACGGGTACTAACGGGAAAACCACAGTTACTCACTTATTAAGTCATATACTTAGAGAAAATAATTTATTTGCACCATTTGCAGGCAATATTGGAACCCCATTATGCGAAATTGCTTACTCATCAAAAAGCAAAAATATTGATTGGTTAGTCGCTGAATTAAGCAGTTATCAAATAGAAATATCGACACCTTGCCTAAAACCTAAAATTGGAATTTGGACAACATTTACTCCCGACCATCTGGACCGTCACAAAACCCTTGATAATTATTTCAAGATAAAAAATAGCTTACTAAAACAATCAGATTTTAGAATTTATAATTATGACGATAAATATTTAAGAGAAAAATTTAAATCTCTTTCAAATGGAATATGGATAACCACTAACTCAAACGAATCAGATTTAGATCACTGTGATTATTGGATTAATAGTGAACACTTTATTGTAGAAAGACGGGAAAAGTTATTGAGTTTAAAAAACTTTAAATTAAAAGGGAATCATAATGCTCAAAATCTATTATTAGCTATAGCAGCTGCAAGGAAAATTGGATTATCCCCTGAGAGAATAAAGAATGCTTTACTTAACTATGAACAACTTCCTCATAGAATGGAGTCAATATACCACAGCAATGAACTTGAAATAATAAATGATAGCAAGGCTACTAATTTTGACTCTTCCGTAGCAGGTATAAATGTAATTAAAGGTGCTCCCATAATAATTTCTGGGGGTAGGTTCAAAAATGGAAATTCTAAAGAGTGGGTTAAGGTTATTAATAAAAAAGCAAAAGCCGTTTTTCTTTTTGGCGAAAGCTCGCAAACTTTAAAAAAATTAATCCTTGAGGGCGGATTTAAGAATGATATTTTGACTTTTAATGATCTTTCAGAAGTAATCAACTACGCCTATTCTTATATAGAAAATAATCAAACTGAAACTTTATTATTTTCTCCTTCATGTTCGAGTTTTGATCAATTTAGAGACTATACACAAAGAGGAGATATTTTTAAAAAATTAATACACGAAAAATTCAATACAAAGCTTTTAGCGCATTAAAAATTTAGTTAAACTATTCTCCAGGTCGGTCATTACAACCAATTCACTACTAGCAAATTTTCTCTTATTTAGTTAAATTTTAAGTATTAAATTATAAGAATAATGAGTGAATCTAAAAATTTACCTCAAGCAATAAGCTATAAAAAATTAACTTATTTGATGCTTAACGCTCAAAAAGATCTTAATGCTTCTGATGATAAAAAAAATACTGATAGCTTAGAAAAACAAGAATTTGATGAATTAATAAATAATTGGGAGATAGTAACGAAAGATGTTTTTAAGAACATTTCTAAGCGAAACAAAAACCTATTAAAAGATAAATCTTCTAATTCTTTAATTGCTTTAGGTGCTATGGAAGTTCATCTAAATATGGCATTACAAGCTCTAAACGCATTCAAAAAAGACTCTTAAGATTATTACTATATCTTTGGCATAGAGAATAAAAGCATATCTACGTTGGTATCCGATTGAATATCTACATCGCAAAAATCAGAAATCTCAAATCCCAAACCATCGCCAGAAGAAAGCTTTTTACTTGATTTATTATTTCTATCTCTTACTAACAAATCACCCTCTATTACTTGAATCCAATTAAATCTTTTTATTTCTGAAGGCAAATATTTTTTGTTTGAAAGGTTATATTTACATCGCCATATAGATATATCTTGATTTATAAAAAGCTGAGAATTATTTTTTTTTAAATAATCAATAATCAAATTATTCCCAGAAGTATTCTTAATCGAAATTTGATTATATGACGGCTTTAGACCTTGAATATCCGGATATATCCAAATCTGAAATAATTTACAGTCTGTATTTTTTTCATTTTTTTCACTATGAGAAATTCCTGTTCCTGCAGACATGACCTGCACTTCATCTTCATGTATTATTCCTAAATTATTTAATGAATCTCTATGTGTAATTTCTCCTTTTAGAACTATTGTGACTATCTCCATATTCGAATGAGAGTGTGTATTAAATCCTGAATTAGGAGAAATTATATCCTCATTAATTACCCTAATTTTTCCAAAATTATCCCAGAATTGCTCCCTGTGTTCTGCAAAAGAAAATGAGTGTTTTGAATCAAGCCATTCTCTATTTGATTTAAATCTTTCATTAGATTTTCTGAATTTGAGAATATTTAAAGCCATAAAAAGATATATAGAGATTTTTAAAATTTTTATTTATCTTTAAGGAGGGTTCAATTATAGGAGTTGAAAGAAATTAAAAATGACAAAAATTATTTTAAAAACGTTATTTTACTTTGTGCCTTGATTGCTTTACTAATAATTTTTTTTGCCTCATCTCTTGTAGAGCAGTTTTCTGCTTTAACATTTAAATTCTTTAGCTTTTGAAGTTGTTTAGAGATATTCATCTCAATAGTTATATATTTTCAAAATTAACATATTTTTGAAAGAATAGCATTAGATCTTTTTACATCACGAGAACTTTAATGACTATGCTGCTTTAAGCAATGAATTATTAGAGCAATATAAGGGGTGTATAGGATTTTGTTTTTTTGTTTTTTTTATAAAAAGCGGACCTAAAGGATTCACAAAATTATCTTTTTTTATTGAATAAGAATTCATTATTTTTTTAGAAATTTTATAATTCCTATTAAGAAAAATTCCTTTGTTACCCCAGCCCAACCACAAATGACAATTTATATTTTCAGACCAGTATTTTAAACTTTTATTTATAAATTTATTGTTTAAATAGCCAATAGGGTTCTTATGAATTAATAATTTATCAGGAGTTTTGGAAATCAAAGCGAATAGATTTATTATTTTAAGATTTCCATAATTATAGTTTTTACAGATTTTGATTATTTTCCTCGTTGTATTATCAATATAGGTTGAGTCTGAAAGAGATGGATTTAGACCTATGAAGATTATCTCTTTTTTTGAATTGTCTATTTTAAAACTTAAACTCCATCTATATTCTTTATTTGTGCTTATTAAACAATTTCTTTCAATGAAAAAATTTTTCAACCTAGACCCACTCCTCTCGCCATTAAAGTTGCAAAAAGAGGGATAGTTGCAAAACCCACTAATTCAGTTGTGATAATAAATCTAAATCTTTTTACAAGTTTTTCTGAAATCTCAGGTAATTTATTTTTACTCAATGGTATAGCCCACAAAATATAAGTTGTTGTTGGGTATAAAGACAATAAACCAACCAATATATAGAGAGAAACTTTAATCCAAAATATTGGATTTTCTGTATAAAAATCACCTCCTTGTCCAAAATATTTTACCCGTAGAATTCCGGTAACTAATATTGCAACCCCAGCTAAGCCATAAATAACATCTGCAACAACCATTGAAATAGTTTGGTTTCTATTAAGATCAACTTTTAAAGTCAACCTTTCAAATAAAAGAGATCCAAAGCAAAGTATGATTCCCAAGTAATGGATATAAGCAACTAATGCACTTTTAGCTATTTCACCTGTAAATAAAGTTCCTAGTAACATTTGCAAGTCTTAATTTATACAATACTAGCTATTTAAATATATATTTGTCCAAAAATGCTTTCAATAAAAAAGTAATTTTAGGATTTTAGGAAATTTTCTTGCCCCTCCTGAAACGAATCTTTTTTGTTCCATACCT
>QCVU01000076.1 GCA_003210275.1 Prochlorococcus sp. AG-686-M10 | reverse complement strand
AACCGCAGAATTTAACGCAGCAAAATAATTATCATTAGCCGGTACTACAGAACCTAAATATTTTTCTATTAAATCTGAATGGTCTTTGACTGCTTCGCTAATAGAACAAAATACTACTCCATGCTCAGCGAGTTCTTTTTTGAAAGTTGTTGCAATAGAAACACTATCAAATACTGCATCAACAGCAACGTTTGTAAGTTTTTTTTGTTCAGTAAGAGGAATTCCTAATTTATCAAAAGTTTCTAAGAGTTTGGGGTCAACTTCATCTAAGCTGGAAATCTTTTCTTTTTGTTTGGGTGCAGAATAATAAATTATATCTTGATAATCAATCTTTTTGTAACCTAGGTCTGCCCAGTTAGGCTCCTTCATTTTTTGCCATTTCTTAAAGGCATTAAGTCTAAAATTAAGAAGATATTCAGGCTCTTCTTTTTTTTCTGAAATTAATCGAATTGTATCCTCATTTAGCCCTTTGGAAATCTTTTCAGTTTCGATATCGGTAACGAAACCATATTTGTATGGTTCAGATACAACATCTTTAACTAAATTTTTAGTTACCATAATTTCTATTAATTAATCTATTACAATTAGTTTTCTATACTTTAGCTAAATATATGCCCAATATTGAGTTTTTATCTTTATTTAAATTAAAAAATTAATGTCTAATCAAACAAATTCTTTTCCAAGTCCGTTAAGCGATGAGATCGTGAAAAATATAGATCAACTGAATTTGCCCATAATTAAAAAGCACCACGTTAGATTACTAGCCCATTGCCTTGAAATCTTCAAGGAAATAGGAAAAGATGAAAAATCTTTATTTGAAGAAGATGAACTTCTTAAAAAATGGTGTAAAAAACAATCTCAGAAGTTTAATGATAAAAATTTCAATCAACTTTTTTATGAACAAATGTCTTCTGCCGCTAAAAAATTAAACTTTTTTTCTAAGAGTATTAAAAAAAATTTCAAAGAATTGGATCTTGATGATCTAATCACTTTAGTTGAGCAAAAACAGGACAATTAATATGAAGTGATCCCGAAGAAAAAATATATTTTTGTTGAGTTCTTAACAATTCAAGGTAATAAAATTTAAAAAAATAGAAAATTAATTTATAGGTTATAGATTTCTAGATTTCTTCAAAGTTCTTTTATACCAAGTATTTACAAGAAAGTTGTAAAATTTAAAAACTTTTAAGTAGTCAGAAGATCCTGACGACTGCCTCTAATGTCACCCAAACTGCAGAAAAAAAGAACATACTAATTCCATGCAAATTATGGAGTTTTAAAAGTGGTTGATGGGATCAAGAATAAAGAATATCTACTTAGTCTAACCCTCAGACAACTACGACAAGAAGCTAGTAAATTATCAGTTCCTTTATATAGTAGAAAAACAAAAGCTAAGTTAATTGAACTTATTGAAAAATACCAAAAAAATGCTACTAAAAAAAATAATAAAAATTTAACTAAAAATACTTCTCTAAAGATTTCTGAATCTATTACTCCATCATTTAAAGAAGAAGTTAATACAAAACTTGTATTTTTGCCCAGGGACCCAGAATGGGCATATGTATTTTGGCAAATCTCAGAAAGTGATAGAGATAAAGCTCAGTCTTTAGGAGCTAATAAATTATGTTTACGCTTATATGATGCTACTGGTATTCCTGAAGGTAATTTAAATCAAGGAACCTTAAGAGAAATTGCTGTAGATAGTTATAGTACTGAATGGTATTTACCAATTCCTCTTGCAAATAGGGACTATAAGGTTGAATTGGGTTATAAATACGGTTTTAAATGGAAGTCATTAGCTTTTTCCTCAGTAAGTCATGTGCCAGGTTCTCAGCCTTCAGAGCAGATTTTAGATAAATTTGTTCCTTTTAATTTAGAGTCTCCTGCATCATCTGAGCCTCCTTCGTTAACTCAAAAAAGCTCACAGGGACAAGAAACTAATGGTTTGCATGAACGCTTATATCAGGCAGCAATAAGCTTCCCTACAAGCAGAAAGGTAGGTTCCGAGGAATTTATGGAAGATATGAATTCAACAAATTTAAACTCAAATATAACTGATTCTGGTGCAGGGCAATGGTCTTCAGGTTTAAATGAATCTGGAAGTGGAATAGTTAAAAATAAATCTTTTTGGTTAGTTGCTGATTCGGAATTAATTGTTTATGGAGCAACAGATCCATCTGCCAAATTAACTATTGGTGAAGAAGAAGTCCCATTGGCTGCTGATGGTACTTTTAGACTTCAAGTCCCTTTTAGGGATGGCTCTCAAAAATACGAAATTAAAGCTGTTGATGCTTCTGGCGATCAAGAAAAAAGTATTATAATGAAATTTGATAGAGTTACTCCTTTTGACGATACAAATGAGAAAGATAATGCTGAGACTGAATGGTTTTAAATAAGTGAACTAATGCTAAAAAAAATTGTTGCTTTTACACCTTTATTTGGAGCTTTAACTTTCCCTTTAATAGTTCCTATTACTATTTCTAAGTTTGGAGTCAATTATGGAATTTTAAGCGCATTAGTTATTTCCTCCTTATGGTTTATCGCTATGTTAAGAACATCCGAAATGCCACATTAATTTAGTTAGATTTTTCTAAGTTTTATAGAAATCATGACTGAAGTAAATGTTATTAATATTAAAAATCCTTTTCTAGATCAGAAACCAGGAACTTCTGGTTTAAGAAAAAGTACTTTAAGGTTTCAAGAAGAGCATTATTTAGAAATATTTATAGAGGCAATTTTTAAATCACTTAATAATTTACGAGGGTCCACTTTGGTTGTTGGTGGTGATGGTAGATATGGAAATATCGAAGCAATCAAGAAGATTATCCAAATATGCGTAGCTCATAAAGTTGGAAAAGTTATTATTCCAAAAAATGGTTTATTATCTACACCAGCGACATCTCATTTGATTAGAAAAGAGGGGGCCATTGGAGGAATTATTCTTTCCGCAAGTCATAATCCGGGAGGTCTTGAAGGGGATTTCGGAGTGAAATTAAACACTTCTAATGGTGGACCTGCGGCTGAATCAATTACAAATCAAATATTTGAATGTTCTCAATCACTTAAAACTTACAAAATTAGCAATATTAAAATCCCAGGCTTAAATAAGCTGGGTGTATTCCCGTTTGGTGAAACTTCTTTAGAAATAATTGATGGACTAAAGGATTATTCAGATTTAATGGAGGATATTTTTGATTTAGATCAAATAAGTGATTTTTTGAAAAATGATTTCTCTTTAATTTTTGATGCAATGAATGCAGTTACTGGTCCATATGCAAAAAATATTTTTGTTGAAAAAATGGGTCTTTTAGATGATTGTGTCATGAATGGTATACCACTAGAGGATTTTGGAGGTTTACATCCTGATCCAAATCTTACTTATGCTTCTAAATTGGCAGATTTGTTATTAGTTCAAAAAGCCTATAGTTTTGGAGCCGCATGTGATGGTGATGGTGATAGAAATATGATCTTAGGTCAGGGATGTTTTGTAAACCCAAGTGATAGCCTCGCAGTTATTACTGCAAATACAAATTGTGTCCCGGGATATAAAGATGGTATTTCTGGAGTCGCACGATCTATGCCTACAAGTTCAGCAGTAGACATTGTTGCCAGTGCTTTAAATATTCCTTGCTTTGAAACACCAACTGGATGGAAATTTTTTGGAAATCTTTTAGATTCTAATTTAATTACAATTTGTGGAGAGGAAAGCTTTGGAACTGGTAGTAATCACGTAAGAGAAAAAGATGGCTTATGGGCAGTTTTATATTGGTTACAAATTTTAGCTGTGAAAAATTGTTC
>QCVU01000075.1 GCA_003210275.1 Prochlorococcus sp. AG-686-M10 | reverse complement strand
TTTTCTCCAAAATCACTTAACCCAGAGGTATTAAAATCTAAAAAAATATTAATAGTTGGTGATGTAATTCACTCAAGAGTTGCTAGATCAAATCTTTGGGCATTGACCGCATTTGGTGCAAATATAATCTTGTGTGGTCCACCAACACTCATTCCTGAAGAATTCACTGATTTTGTAAGTAGTTCACCACCAAATCAATTAAAAGACCCAATTTCTTCAAGAGGTTCCATCACAATTTCGAGGTCATTAGAAGACTCCATTAAATATGCAGATGCAGTAATTGTTTTAAGATTACAGAAAGAAAGAATGATAGAGAATTTATTAAGCAGCATTAAATCGTATAGTGAAAATTATTGTTTGACTCCAGAAAAACTTTCTTTGAATGATAAAGATATTCCTATTTTGCATCCAGGGCCTATTAATCGTGGCATTGAAATTAGTAGCAGAATAGTTGATGAATATCCAAATTGCTTAATAAATGCTCAAGTTTCAAATGGTATTCCGACAAGAATGGCTTTACTTTATCTATTAAGTAAATTCAACAATTAAATTTAAAGCAATTTTAGACTTTCGGTAAAAAAACCGTAAAAGAGACCTAGTCTTAGACAATCTATTAATAATACTAAAATTTTTTTTCTTTTATCAAAACGTAATCTTCGTCTAAATTGAATCAAAATTTCAATAAAAAGAACTGATAAAAAAGCACCTACCGGGTCAATTAATTCAACGACTGCACTTACCATTCCTAATGAACTCCCAAAAAAGTAACCTGTCAAAACAACAGTTAAAGCCAAAGAATATCTACGCCATGGATTTACTGCCCATTGGCTTAAACTGTCAATATTTTCAATAACTACTCGTTGAAATTTTGTCTTTTGGGGTTTAAAAACCATTCTTAATAATAACTAAGTGCTAAATCTATTCATGATTTTATTTAACTTTAGGGTTTCCTTCAATTAATTCAAGTAAAGCTTCCATTTGGGCAAGAACTCCTCTTAGTTCTCCAGGTTCAGGGAATAGTCCATCATCTTGAATTCCTAAATGCATTTCTCTTAATTCCTGCCTTAAATAACGTAAATGACTTACTATTTGCTCTTTTTTTGTTTGTGACATGATTCATAATTCGTCATTATCAGTCTAAATAATTTTTTTTCTTAAAGGGAATTTAATAATTTGTGTCAAAAAATTTAAAATATGATTGATTTAAATTTTTATTTATTTTTGAAAATTTTGAAAATTAGGAATATATTTTTAAATATGAATTCATTGAGGTTATATTATTAAAAATATATTGATAAGAATAAAAGATGAAACTTACTTCCGATAACAAAATAATTGAGGAACCTTTACATTCTTTTTATGAAGAAGGAACTTTTGAGCTTATTAACAGTTTAGAGGAGGAAAATTTTGCTAAACCATTTAATTTGTTAAAAAATTGCGCTTTTAAAAGGACTTATTCAATTATTGGCTATAAATTACCATCTGATTATATTCATCTTCTTGAAAAGGAACACTTAGATGAAAACTAAATCTAAAGAGTTTAAAGTTAAGATTCTTTTATTAATTACTGGAAGTATTGCTGCAGTAAGAATCCCCTTACTAGTAAGTCAATTAGTTAAGGATAATCATGAGATAAAGTGCGTTCTTTCTGAAAATACTGAAAAACTAATTCAGCCACTTTCACTTTCTATCTTAAGTAGGAATACTTGCATATTAGAAAAGGACCAATGGTCATATCATCATTCAAGACCTTTACATATAGATTTATGTGATTGGGCTGATGTTTTGATAATGGCTCCTTTGACAGCAACAACACTTTCAAAGTGGGCAACAGGTAATGCTGATGGATTAGTCTCCAGTATTTTAATTGCGAACAATAAGCCTATTATTGTTGCTCCTGCTATGAATTCTAAGATGTGGATTAATAAAGCTGTTCAGAGAAATTATATATATTTACAAGATTATCCCAATGTTCTAATGCTTAAACCAAGTGAAGGGATTCTAGCTTGTGACGAAATTGGAGTTGGTAAGATACCCCCAAATGATTTAATACAATTAGCTCTAAAGTTTTTACTCCTACAAAATAAAAAGCCATTCTACAGAGACTTGTTAAATAAGGAGTTTTTGATTACAGGTGGTTGTACTTCAGAAAAAATAGATGCCGCAAGAAAAATAACTAACAATAGCTCTGGAACTATGGGATTAATGCTTGCTCAAGTAGCAAGATTTAGGGGTGCGAAAGTTAAATATATTCATGGTCCTTTAAAAAATAAACTTGACATAACAGAAGGAATTGATACGTATGAAATAGATAATAGTAATGATTTAATTAAGGCAATTGAAAAAGAAATTTCGAAATGTGATTATTTTATTATGAATGCTGCAGTAGCAGATTTCAAAATCTCAGGAGATACTTCAAAAAAAATTCCAAAAAGTAAATTTGAGGATTTTTTAAATGAAAATATCGAATATGTTCCAGACATTTTAAAAGAGATAAGTAAAGTAAAAAAAGAAAACCAAATTTTTGTTGGATTTTGTGCATTTACAGGTTCTTTTACAAGTGCAAAAAAAACCATTAAAGATAAAATAATGCTTAAGGGTTGTGATCTACTTTTTGCAAATCCTATAGATATCAAAGAGCAAGGATTTGGTCCCCTAGCAAAAAATGAGGGTTGGCTTTTTGATAAAAAAAATATGGAAAAACATCTAGAAAAAACATCAAAAATTGATTTAGCAAATAATTTAATAAATGAAATTATTTCAACTAATAAATAATCCATAACATTTATATTTGTATTTTTTTGTAATCTTAATCATTAAAAATAGCCTGATATCTTAAGATAACTCAAGTTTTTAAAAATTAAAAAAGCTACGGGTTGTTTCGAGGATCTAAAAAACTTTCTTTTGTGGTTCTTTACCTTGTATTATCCGTACTGAACATTTTAAGGTAATCCTTTACCAGCAGTCACAGAACTTTATTAAAATTTTATTATGAGAATTCGTTCTTTCTTAGCTTTTGTTATTTCTTTTTGTTTAACTTTTGCTTTTGTCCAAGATAAAACATATGCCTTCTCCGAGAGAGGAAATGCCCAATTTACAGACGTTGTAAACACAGGTAAAGCTAACGATTGTCCCTCCTTAGATTCATCCCTGGTCGGATCAATATCTTTAGGAAATGGTGATTCTTTAAAAGGGATATGCATGCATCCAACAGAAGTTTATGTAAAAGTTCCGGGTTCAAAAAGAAAAGAAGCAGAATTTGTTGAAACAAAAATTATTAGCCCTAGAAATAATACTACAGTTACAGAGGTATATGGAGATATAGACTCCGGAACATTTACTGAAAAAGGTGGTATAGATTTTCAATTAATTACCGTTTTAACTCCTGGAGGATTAGAGGTGCCATTTGCATTCTCTGCAAAAGATTTAACAGCTGATCTACCTTCATCAATTGAACCTGGGACAGAAGTTAGTGGTGCTACCTTCACACCTAATTACAGAACAGGTGATTTTTTAGATCCTAAAGCAAGAGCAAAAAATACTGGTGTTGAATACGCTCAAGGTTTAGTTGCCCTAGGGGGAGATGATGAAGAACTTGCTAAAGAAAATATCAAAGTCGATGTAAATGGTACAGGGATAGTAACACTATCAATTGAAAATGTAGATTCTGATACAGATGAATTTACAGGTACATTTGTAGCGATCCAACCTTCCGATACAGATATGGGTTCAAAAGAACCTCTTGATGTAAAAATAATTGGTGAGCTTTACGGAAGAAAAGCTTAATTCTAAATCAAAGATAAAAAAGAGGGTTTAAACAAGCCCTCTTTTTTTTTTTATCTTATAAAAATCATAAAATGAATTCACAACAAG
>QCVU01000074.1 GCA_003210275.1 Prochlorococcus sp. AG-686-M10 | reverse complement strand
CTTTAAGTCCCTTATATAAGCCTGCATTCTCAGCTGGAGGAGTTAAGTAACTTATGGTTGATGCATATCCTCTTCTTTTTGCAATTGTTGCTTCTGATGGGTTATTTGCAGCGTAATAATATAAATTTGGCAGTGATCCACAATCAATTCCAACTACAGCTGCTGTAGCCGCAGCCAAATCCGTTGTAGATAAACTAATTGAGAGACAAAAAGAAGAACAAGGAACCTGGCCAGAAACAATAGCATGTGTTTTGTGGGGCACTGATAATATCAAAACTTATGGTGAATCTCTTGCACAAATTTTATGGTTTGTAGGAGTCAAACCTAAACCAGATTCTGTTGGCCGAATAAACAAATTAGAACTTATTCCTTTAGAGGAACTTGGTAGACCAAGAATTGATGTAGTTGTAAATTGTTCTGGAGTTTTTAGGGATTTATTTATAAACCAAATGGCATTAATTGATCAAGCAGTAAAATTAGCGGCAGAAGCAGAAGAACCATTAGAAGCCAACTTTGTAAGAAAACATTCCCTAGAACAAGCTGAAAAAGAAGGTACCTCAATAAGGGAAGCTTCAGCAAGAGTATTTTCAAATGCAAGTGGCAGTTATAGTTCAAATGTTAATCTGGCTGTTGAAAATTCAACTTGGGAAGAAGAGAATGAATTGCAAGAAATGTACTTATCAAGAAAAACATATGCTTTTAATGCTGATAATCCAGGAGAAATGAATCAAAAAAGGGATGTATTCGAGTCAGTCATGAAAACTGCTGATGTAACATTTCAAAACCTTGACTCTTCTGAAATCTCTCTAACTGATGTAAGTCATTATTTTGATTCTGATCCTACTAAATTAATAAAGACATTAAGGGATGACGGCAAAGAACCAAGTAGTTACATTGCAGACACAACTACCTCTAATGCTCAAGTTAGGACATTAGGCGAGACAATTAGACTTGATTCCAGAACTAAGCTTTTAAATCCAAAATGGTATGAAGGGATGCTTAAGTCAGGATATGAAGGAGTTAGAGAACTATCAAATAGACTTAACTACACGCTTGGATGGAGTGCTACAAGTGGCCAAGTAGATAATTTTGTTTATGAAGAAACTAATGAAACTTTTATTAATGATGAGGAAATGAGGAAAAGGCTCATGGATTTAAATCCTAATAGTTTCAGAAGAATAGTAGGAACATTGCTTGAAGTTAATGGTAGAGGTTACTGGGAAACATCCGATGAAAATATTGAGCAACTTAAAGAACTTTATCAAGAGGTAGAGGACAAAATTGAAGGAGTTAAAGAATAAATATAAATTTTTATCTAAAAATTTTATCTGCAACTTTTAAAACTTGATAATTCATTTTTACATTATGAACTCTTACCATGTGAATATTTTGCTGAGAACAAAGACAACTAATAGCAATCGTTCCTATGTCTCTTTCTTTGGGTTTAGGTTCATTCAAGATTTCTCCAATAAATCTTTTTCTTGAAGCACCAATTAAGATAGGAAATTCATATTTTTTAATGAAATCAATGTTTCTTAGTATTTCTAAATTCTGATTAGTATCTTTTGAAAATCCAATACCTGGATCCCAAATTATTTTATCTTTACTAACATTTTTGTTGATTGCTTTTTTTGTCAACGTATCAAGAGAATGAATAATATCAACAAAAAGATCATCATAATTTGTCAAATTGCTCATGCTTTTGCTATTTCCACGACTATGCGTAATAACGAAAGGACATTTGAATTCTGAGACAACATCTAAAATCTCTTCATCCCTTCTACCTCCAGTGACATCATTTATCCAATTAGCGCCATTTGAGAGAGCTTCATGAGCAACCTCAGAATTAAAAGTATCGATAGAAATAAGAATATTGGGATATTTACTTCTTATTTCTTTTAAGTATGGAATCAATCTGTTTGATTCATTTTTTGCTCCGATTTCTATTGCTCCAGGTCTAGTACTTTGAGCACCAAGATCAATTACATCAACCCCATTTAAAATAAAATAATTTACTTGATTTAAGACTTTTTCTATCGAACAAAAATCTCCTCCATCACTAAATGAATCGGGAGTTAAATTAATAATCCCCATTATTGAGGTTTTTTGCCCCCAACCATCAGGCCAAGGATAATAATTATTCGAAATTAGCAATTCTTGAAAAACTTTTTGGATCTAAAGAAGAACCACCTACCAAGACGCCATCAATATCACTCATTGACATAATCTCATCAATATTATTAGGTTTAACAGAACCTCCATATTGGATGATTACGTCATTAAAACCAATCAACTTCCTTATCAAAGCACATATCTTGTTTGCGTCACTTGCTTCACATGTCTTACCTGTACCGATAGCCCAAATAGGTTCATAAGCAACTATAAGATTAGATGGATCAGTATTCTCCAATCCCTGCTCAACTTGTCTGGTGATGACCCTATTGGCTTCACCTCTTTCTCTTTGCTGAAGAGTTTCACCGACACAAACTATTGGAGTGAGTCCACTTGATTGAGCAAAGACTGCTCTTTTATTAATTTGTTCATCACTTTCACTAAAGTATTTCCGGGGTTCACTATGTCCAACAATTGTATATTTTACATTATGTTCAATAAGCATTGTGGAAGAGATTTCTGCAGTAAAAGCACCTTTATCTTCCCAATGGATATTTTGACTAGCAATATTTAAATAATCAAAGTTTGTATATTTTGAAAATGTAGAAATAGCTGTAAAAGGAGGAGCAATTACTATTTTTCTGTCATTAGGAATATCTTTAATAAGTGGAAGAAATTCTTCCAAATATCTTTTTGTGTCAGCACAAGTCATGTGCATCTTCCAGTTACCAGCAATTACAGATTTTCGCAAAATATGTTGTCTAAGAAAAATATACTAGTATGGCTTGCGTTTTTAGGCTAATTATTCAAAAATTAATTCACTTTTTAGAAACATAACTTTATCTCCTTGAACTAATTTTCTTCCTCTTCTTTTCTCTATTTCTCCATTAACTTTTATTTGACCAGAATTTATAAGAATTTTGGCCTCTCCTCCAGAGGAAACAACATTATGCCATTTTAAAAATTGATCTAATTTCATTGTTTTATAAATCCTCAGCTATTGATAAAGTAAAAGAAGTACCCAATGATAATATTTTGCAATTAATTCCACCAATCACTCCTTATATTAATAGATTTATTAAAGGTTTCATATGCATGATAATTTATGTAGCGTGCTGGCCAATATTAGCCTTTTTAGCTGGAAAATTAATCCCTGCGATTGGATCTGGAGAAATTTCAGTCGTAACTAATATAATAATAAATTCTCTTATTGTATTTTTAATTCAAAAAACTGCTCAATATGGGCAAGATGTTTATATTGCCAAACCATCATTAGAAATAAGTGAGGTAATGAGACAAAATTTATTTGATAAAATTCACAAGATAAAAATGAATTTTATAAACAATATTTCTGCAGGAGATATAACTTATAGGCTTACAGAAGATGCTGACAGAGTCAGTGAAGTGATTTATAAAACGTTTCAAGATACATTACCATGCGTGTTGCAATTATTAGCAGTTATTATCTATATGTTTTATCTGGACTGGTCATTAACGATATCAACATTTGTTTTAGCTCCAATAATTGTTTTAGCAGTAAATAACTTTGGGAAAAGAGTTTTGATTGCATCTGAAACAAGCCAAGAATCTATATTTGCGATGGTCAGCTCACTAAAGATTGTTGATGGAAGAGTCTATTTGGAGAAATCACTATTTTCAAAACTTTTAGATTTCTTGAAAATATTTGGTTTAAATTTACCGACTCCTTGGCTAAGGATCTGTAGATTGAATGGATTTAATACAGTAAATCAAAAGGAATTAAATAAATTATTTGACTATTTATTATTCTGTCTGGAACAGGTTTGTGCAGATAAAGAAATGGATAGCCTCATAAAAGCATTAGATGGGAATTATGTATTACCTGGACCTGGAGGAGATCCCAT
>QCVU01000073.1 GCA_003210275.1 Prochlorococcus sp. AG-686-M10 | reverse complement strand
TAAGTAAAAACCTTATTTTAAATTTAAAAAACAAAGGTATATTAGTTATGCCAATTACTTTGCATGTAGGATATGGAACATTTAAGCCAATTGATCAAGAAGATCTATCAAATTTAAAACTTCATAAAGAGTGGGTCAGTGTTAATAGGAAAGTGGTAGAAGAAATAAAAAAGGTTAAAAAAAATGACGGAAGAGTTATAGCTATTGGAACTACTAGCGTAAGAGCTCTTGAAAGTTGCTATTCGTATGAAATGGAAGACCTAATTCCTATAGATAAGTATGTTGATTTAGTAATTAAGCCAGGCTATAAATTCAAAGCAGTTGATGGATTATTAACTAATTTTCATCTTCCAAAGAGTTCATTATTACTCCTAGTAAGCGCAATGATTGGTAGAGAAAGATTACTAAATCTTTATAAAGAAGCCATAAGAGAAAAATTTAGATTCTTCTCTTATGGCGATGCTATGTACATTTCACCAGATTCATTTCTGGTGAAAAATAAATTTAAGCTTTAACTGGCTCCTCAATTATTCCGCTTGGAACTTCAGTAAACATAATTGATGATAAATACCTCTCAGCTAAATCTGGTAAAACAACCACTATAGTTTTTCCTGCATATTCATCTTGCTCAGCTAATCTAACAGCAGCAGCAGCAGCAGCTCCACAAGATATTCCAACAAGAAGCCCTTCTTCTTTTGCCAATCTAAGAGCCATTTCGATTGATTCATCATTCGTAACCTGTTCAACTTTATCAACAATTGATAAATCAAGGTTTTTAGGTATAAATCCTGCGCCTATGCCTTGTATTTTATGTGGTCCAGATTTAACTTCTTCGCCATTCATTGTCTGTGTAATAACAGGGCTATGTGATGGTTCTACTGCTACAGAAACAATATTCTTGCCTTTCTCTTGTTTGATGTATCTTGAGACTCCTGTAATTGTTCCACCTGTTCCAACCCCTGCAACAAAAACATCAATCTCACCATCGCAATCATCCCAAATTTCAGGCCCAGTTGTTTTGAAATGAATTTCTGGGTTCGCTGGATTATCAAACTGACCTGGCATGAAGTATTGAGAGGGATTACTTTCTGCGATCTCTTTAGCTTTAGCAATTGCTCCTGGCATTCCTTTGGAAGCCTCTGTTAAAACAATTTCGGCGCCCATTACTGCCATCACTCTTCTCCTTTCAATAGACATAGATTCTGGCATTGTAAGGATTAGTTTATAACCTCTTGCTGAAGCTGTAAAAGCTAAGGCAATTCCAGTATTTCCAGATGTAGGTTCAACAATGGTTTTGTCCTTTGTAAGTTTTCCGCTTTTCTCCGCGTCCCATATCATGTTTGCACCAATCCTGCACTTAACACTATAGGCAGGATTTCTACCTTCAATTTTTGCTAATACAGTAGCTTTAGCGTTTTTAGTAACTGATTTTAATTTTACTAATGGAGTGTTTCCAATAGCAAAACTGTTGTCCTCATAAATTTTTGCCATTTATATGTTGAGAAAATATATATTAATACTAACTATTATTTAATAAAAAGAGTATATAGGTTTTTATACGGTAAATACTAGGAATTTAAAAATTATTTAATGCTTCAGAAAAGGCTCTCCATAAGTGATCTTTATCTTCTAGTCCGACGGATACTCTAATAAGGTGCGAAGGAATACCAAAACTTTCAGCCCAATCTAATTCGTCATAATGAGCTAATAAAACATAAGGACATACAAGGGTAAATTTTGTACCTAAACTAGGTCCTTTTGATATTTGAAGATAATCATAAAATTTTTTTGCTTTCTCTTGACCTCCTTTTAATTCAAACGATAATAAGCAACCATATCCTCCATCAGAAGTAAGTATGGAATTAAAATTAGGACAATCTTCGGGATGGAAAATATTTTTAATCTCTTTATGGGTTTCTAATCTTTTCTTTAATTCTAAACATGCTTTATTTTGCTTAAAAACTCTTTGTTTTACATCTCTACTAACTTTTTCTAAAGAAACTATATCGCTATCTGAAAGCTTTGGAAGGTTTATTTCATTTAAAGTATTCCTAAACTGATCAATCCATCTGCTTTTTGGATTTAGTATTAGTGAGCCAGCGAGAATATCACCGCTACCGGAAAAGATTTTTGTTAGTGAAGTGAAAACGATATCTGCATGCTCTAAAGAATTTATATTTATATTTGAACCAATAGTATCGTCAACTATCACAGGTATTTTTAATTTATTTGCTATTTTCGAAATTTTTTTTATGTTCACACATTTGAGCATTGGGTTACTTGGTAATTCAATAATCAAGGCTGCTGGATTTATTTTTATTATTTCTAATTCAATATCCTTGCAATTTTCTTCTGTTACTAACTTTGCTCCATGAAAGATATTCATTGGCAATTTAAGTACATCTACATATGGGAAACCAATTTGAAGTGTAGGTCTATCTGGAAACAATTTATATATTATTTCTAATGATGTGTATAGTGCTGACATGCCAGATGAAGTTAAGTGGATATCATTGGAGCTTGATTTTGTAAACTTGGAAATTCTATCTTTTATTCTTTGATAACTTTCATTGGCTAAAGATTTTGAAGGGCAATCCTCAATGCCTAATTCAATAGCAGCTGCTCTTGAAGATAACCCGAGACCAGTATGTTGCCAAAAAGATTTTGCATATATGCTCGCTGATTCTCTAGTAATTAAAAAAAATAAATTATTTCTTCTTTCGATATATGAAGATCCTTTAGAAGTATTTTTATCACAGTATTTTTTTGCTTTTAAAGCTATTCTTTCATCGGGAAAGGGCCAGATACTTTGATCATTTAAGTGACTTTCTTTTTTTTTTCTTTCACATAATCTTTTTACTAAAGGGTTGAGTCCAAAACGAGGGTAGATTGACTTTAATAATTCTATGCATTTTGGATTTTTCTCCTCATAATTAATTACATCATTCCAAGTTGGTAATGCTACAGAAACTGCATGTTCATTATCAGGAATCGAATACCCCAATTCTATATTTCTCCATATTGGATTTTTTAGTAAATTTCTCAATTTTTAAAATTTATTAAAGGCAAATAAGATATCTGAAATTAGATCATTTGTATCTTCACAACCTACCGACAATCTTATAAGAGAATCATCAATACCTAGGAGATTTTTTGTTTTATCATCAACAGATGCATGAGTCATTGTTGCAGGGTGGCAAATTAAACTTTCAACTCCTCCAAGACTCTCTGCTAATGAGAAATATCTAAGAGATTTACAAAATTTAAAAGTGCCAGCTTTATTTAAATTTAATTTTAGGGTGATCATTGAACCCCCAGATTTCATTTGTGATTTTGCTAAATCAAATTGTGGATGTTTTTGATTAAAGGGGTAAAAAACTTTATCAACGATTCTGTGATTCTCAATTTTCTTAGAAATTATCTCGGCACTTTTTGTTTGTTGTTCGATTCTTAGAGGTAGAGTTTTTACTCCTCTTGTAATTAACCATGAATCAAAAGGAGAGGGTTGAAGTCCTAAAGCTTTTTGAGAGAAAAGCATCTTACTATTCCATTCCTCATTATTTGTTAGGACTGCTCCACCAAGTGCATCACTATGGCCATTTATAAATTTTGTTGTGCTTATAAGAGATATTGTTGCGCCAAGTTCTAGAGGTTTTTGAATGAGAGCTGTAGAAAAGGTATTATCTAGAACAACAGGTATTTTGTATTTATTAGCTTCATCACAAATAAGTTTAATATCAAGTACTTTTAAAAGCGGATTTGTTGGGCTTTCGAGCCATATTAAAGTTGGCTGAAAGTCTTTAATTTCTTTAAAATTTTCTTTATTTGTAAAATCTGTATATAAAACTTCTATTCCAAATTTTTTGAAAATTTTATCGAACATTCTTACTGTACAACCATATAGATTTGACTCGCAGAGTATTTTATCTCCTGATTTTAATGAAGATGTAATTGCTGTTACTGCACTTATGCCAGATCCAAAAATTGTACAATATTTGGATTCTTCTATGGATTTAAGTATATTTTCTAGAATTTTAAAGTTTGGATTACCTGATCTGGTGTAATCGAAATTGCCTTTATTACCATGTTTAAATGTTGAGGTAGAAAAAATTGGTGGCATTAC
>QCVU01000072.1 GCA_003210275.1 Prochlorococcus sp. AG-686-M10 | reverse complement strand
CATTTACTCTTATTTTGCCTTTTGAGATATTTACAAACCCAGTTAAGGCATTAAAGAAAGTTGTTTTCCCAGAACCATTCATTCCAACTAATCCACAAATTTGACCGGCCTTTAATCTTAAATTTGCATCATATAAAGCAACTTTACCGTGATAATCAACACAGATGTTTTCTACTTCAATTCTATAACTTTTATAATTAAGTTTATCCATATTTTTAATTGAGACCTTCTTTTATGAGATTCAAATTATGTTGAAGCATTTTTAAATAAGTATTAGCTCTGCCATTATCATGAGAAAGCGAATCAACAAAAAGATCTCCCGCAAAATTTGCTCCTGTTTCACTTGCAACAACCATTTGTGATTCATTACTTACAGTACTCTCACAAAAGACCGATGGTATATTTTTATTTTTTACCAAAGAAATTGTTTTTACCATTCTTTTAGGTGTGATTTGACTTTCAGCATTAACTGGCCATAAATAAGCTTCTTCCATTCCATAATCATTCGTGAGATAAGAGAATGCTCCTTCACAAGTTACTAGATACCTATTATTTTTCTCAAGATTATTAATAAAAAGTGAAAAATCTTTATCTATTTTAGCGATTTTATTCTTATAAATTTGTCCGTTATTTTTAAATGATTCTGCTTTAGATGGTTTTAGCTCTGATAAAGAATCAACTATAATATCAACATAGATCATTCCTCTTTTAGGGGAAATCCATGCATGAGGATTAGGTTTACCTTTATAGAAATCTTCATTTATAAAAATCGGATCTAATCGATTTGAAATAGTTACTCTCTCAATTTTTAAGTTAGAAACAAATTTTTCAGCCCATAATTCAAATCCAAATCCATTATCAATAAAAACAAAGGCTTTTGAAGCTTTTATAAGATCACTTGGAGTTGGCTGATAACCATGAACTTCCACTCCTGGTTTAGTAATTGATTTAACAACAAACTCATCTTTAGCAATATTTTCAATAATGTCTGCCAGGACAGTAAAACTAGCCAAAATTACTTCTTTGTTAGTTTCGTTTTCAAATGAAGACCTTTTGCAAGAATTTGCACTAAAACATATTAAAAAAAAACATACGAAGAGCAAAAACTTTTTTTTCATTTTTCAAATAAAGAAGTCAAGATTTAAAATTAATAACTAAATCGAATTAATGGATTTTTTAACTCTGGTATCAACGATTTCCAATTTATTTTTTCATATTCAAAGGCTCTTTCAACAATTTTTTCGGAGTTTTCTTTTATAAATTTCAAATCAGGTTCTGAGACTCCTTTTGTTACCGCCATAAAATCTGCCAAAGAACTTGATACTACTCTTGTTAAATATGCTGCACTTATTGCTTGGAATGCGCCGGTTACTAACCAATTTGGGCCATGCAATTTTGTTAAGCCTATTAAAGTCTGACCACTCCATTCAATTACTCCCTGTGCAATTGCAGTCTTTATTATTTGTTTGGATACTTTATCCAATATTTCTGGAGACCAATTACATCCCCATATGGACTTAATTTCTTTAATCATTAAGGAATTTAAAACAGTCATTGATAAAACATCTATTGATGGAATTGGAGACAAGAAAACAGAAGTCGCAACGATAATTTGATTTCTCCTCTGTAAATCCTTTAATTGCATTCTTCTTATTCCCTCAATCTCAGATTGCCAATTCGTATGTAATCTCTTCAAAAGTCTTTTTTTAGTATTTTCAATGTTATTACTTGAATTTATAAAAAACTTGCGCAAAGAGAAAGGTATATTTGCTAAGTTATTTTTAGTTTTGTCAAATCTAATTATTCTATTTACATATTCTCCTGAAATCTGAGACTTTAGTTCCTCTATTTCATTATTAGAATCTAATTCTTTTGTATAAGAAGCAACTAACCAAATAGGCATACATTTAGGAAGTTTTTCTAACCACAAAAAATCATTTGCAGATAAAGGTAATTCTAAAAAATACAAAATAGCATCGCTATTTAAAATTACTTCAGGAACAATTTCAGAGGAATTATATTTAGGAAGTTTTTCACTAAAATTCAATTCAAACTTATCTTCTTTAAAATAATTTTGGAATAATGTTGTATTAGAATCAAATTCTTTCTGCCCAATACAATAAATCTCTTCTTTTTTTTCTCTATTTAATATTAATTCAAGAGCTTTTTGTCTTTTAATATTTTGTTTTTCCAAATTATTATGCAATTCAATTTCCTCAAAGAAATCTAAATCTTCATTACAAAGTTTTATCCAGCCATCTAAGTCCTTCGGCTCATAAAACTTTGGCTTTTCACTTCTTAAATAAAAATATCCCCCAAAACATAAAATAAAAAATCCTATTGAACCACCTGCAAAACTCGTTAAGTCGCTCAAAACCCATTCCCCAAAGCCCAATAAAAGTAAAATTATAAATAAATTTCTTTTTGGGAACTTTATTAAATCCTTTAAAAAGTCTTTTTTAATAATATCAGGCACAATACTTTTATATCGTTCTTATTCTACTTTAGTGCAAGTTTTGAATGAAAAAAAGCAAAATTACATAACTCTTCAATTATGGATAAGAATCTTTTAGTTCAATTTAAGACTTCTTGCATAACTAGGTGGTAAGTTAATAGACTGTTTAAATAAAAAGAATCCTTAAGATGTCAAATTCCAATTACGACAATAATTATGGTCAAGATAACTACAGAAGCCGTGGTAATAATGATAGATCTAACTTTAGGAATAGATCTGGAGGTAATCGAGAGGGAGGAGGATTTCGAATAAGGTTAAGTGATAATGAAATGAAAGCTGTTAGATCAATTCAGGAGGCTTTTCAACTTAAATCTACAGTCGCAGTTTTAGGCTTTTCAGTTAGAACACTTAGCGAAATGATTGAAAATAAAGATTTAATGGAATCGATAACAAAATTTGCAAAAAATAATAAGAACACATCTTCACCGAGTAAAGCAGTAGTTTCTGAAACCAAAAGTAAAAACGTAGCACCTGATCCTTTTGCAAGGCCAGCTAAAAAAACTCCTAGTGAAGAGATTCAACCAATAAAAGAAGAAATAAAAGAAGAAATAAAAGAAGAAATAAAAGAAGAAATAAAAGAAAAAGAAGATGAAGGGGATGACAAATAAAAAAAGGATTCTTTCTGGAGTTCAACCTACAGGAGATTTACATATTGGTAACTGGCTTGGAGCAATAAGCAATTGGGTCGCACTCCAAGAGAAGCATGAAACATTTCTTTGTGTAGTTGATTTACATGCAATTACGACAGAATATGACCCCAAACAACTTTCTAAAAATACACTTTCAACTGCAGCTTTATATGTTGCTTGTGGTATTGATCCTAAAATTTGTTCTATTTTTGTTCAAAGCCAGATATCTGCACATTCAGAACTTTGTTGGATATTAAATTGCATGACTCCCATAAATTGGATGGAAAGAATGATCCAATTCAAGGAAAAATCTGTTCAGCAAGGAAATAATGTTTCTATTGGATTATTTGATTATCCAATCTTAATGGCTGCGGATATTTTGTTATACGATGCTGATTATGTTCCAGTAGGGGAAGATCAAAAACAACACTTAGAACTTGCCAGAGATATTGCACAACAAAGAATTAATGCCAAATTTAGTAAGGTAGAAAACATATTAAAAATTCCTCAACCAATAATTATGAAAAAAGGTTCAAAGATAATGAGCTTAAATGATGGATCAAAAAAAATGAGCAAAAGTGACATTAATGAGGGTAGTAGAATTAATTTGTTAGATACTCCTGAAATAATTACAAAAAAAATAAAAAGAGCTAAAAGTGATAGTTATATGGGAATGGAATTTAATAATCCCGAGAGGCCTGAATCCAGAAATCTATTAATGATTTATTCATTATTAAGTGGTAAAGAAGTTTCTGAATTAGAAAACGAATTATCTCAAACAGGATGGGGGACATTTAAAAAAATATTTACAGAACAACTTATAGAATCTCTTCAACCGATTCAAGAAAGATATCAGGTTCTAATTAACGATCCATATGAATTAAAAAAGATACTTTTCGAAGGTAAAGAGAAAGCTGAAGCAGTGGCAAATAAAACCCTTAGTAGAGTTAAATCTGAATTAGGATTCTTTGAAATGGAGAAATAAATCATGCCAGAAATAACATTGCC
>QCVU01000071.1 GCA_003210275.1 Prochlorococcus sp. AG-686-M10 | reverse complement strand
TTTGCCGAGATGTGAAGAAAACAAAAATCTCTTATTTTGTGCTTGGGATAAGAAACAATTATCTAAAGATTTGCATGGGATAATAGCTCCTTATTCTTCAAACAAATTAAGTTATGAAAAAATTAGTATGATGTTTATTCCGTGTCTATCCGTTGATAGAAACTTAATAAGATTAGGATACGGTGGAGGATATTTTGATAAATTAAGGGAAGATAAAAATTGGAGATCTATCCCATGTATTGGAATTTTAACTTCTAATTGTGTAAGCGATAAATTTTTGACTAGAGCTGATTGGGATATCCCTCTATCAGGTTTTATTACGGAAAAAGAAATATTAGTATAGTGTGTATCTAATTTAGTTATTTAATAGTTTATAAGAATGGAAAAGAAAGAAACTTATACTGAATTACATAAATTAGTTGAGAAACTGAAAAACGCAGAAGATCCCAAAAGAAAATATGAATTTATTTTATGGTTAGGTAAAAAATTGAAAATTCCGAATAATAGCATCTTAATTCCCGAAAATAAAGTTCAAGGATGTGTTTCAGAAGTCTTTGTTAAAGCAAGTTTTCAAGAAGGTAAACTTTATTGGGAAGGTTATTCTGATGCTTTGATAACAAAGGGGTTACTTGCTTTCCTTATCAATGGAATGAATGAATTAACGCCAAAAGAAGTAGTTAATATAAACAATAAATTTATAGAAGATACTGGTCTAAAGGCAAGTCTAACCCCATCAAGATCTAATGGTTTTTTAAATATTCTCTTAAAAATGCAGTCTCAGGCAAATGATTTTTTGTCGTAATAATATTATAAAATTAAAATTATAAAAAAAGATTACTTATGCAGAAATGTAGAATTGGAATTATTGGTTTTGGCACTGTAGGAAAAGGTATTTATAAAATCCTAAAATCGACAAATGATCTACATCCAATTTTAAAAAATATAGAAATCGTAGGAATAGCTGTTAAAAATATCAACAAAGAAAGGGACATTGAAATAGAGAATAATCTATTAATAAATGATCCTTATGAATTAATTAAAGATCCAAATGTTGACGTGATTGTAGAAGTAATGGGAGGGACAAATATAGCCAAGGATATTATTCTGAAATCTCTAAAGGCTCGAAAATCAGTAGTTACAGCTAATAAAGCGGTAATTGCAAGATATGGGAGTGAAATATATTCTACAGCTTCTAAGAATGGAGTCTATGTTTTAACAGAAGCAGCAGTATGTGGAGGGATTCCAATAATTGAACCTTTAAAAAGATCTCTTAAAAGTAATCAAATAAATAAAATGGTTGGGATAATAAACGGTACAACAAATTTTATACTTACTAAAATGTCAAATGAAAAAGCTGATTATAAGGGAACATTACAATTGGCTCAGAAACTTGGTTTCGCAGAATTTGATCCAACTGCTGATGTTGAAGGACACGATGCGGCTGATAAGATTTTAATTCTTTCTGAACTCGCATTTGGAGGTACGATTAATAGAGATTCAATTAGTACAGAGGGTATAAATCAAATAGATATTAAAGATATTGAATATGCAAATAAACTAGGTTTTGAAATAAAACTTTTAGCCTTTTCTGAAAGAAATGCTATCAACATTAATGATTCTCTTTCCCTAAATGTTTGGGTAGGTCCTTCTTTAATCCCCAAATCTCATCCTTTGGCAACTGTTGATGGTGTTAATAATGCCATCCTTATAGATGCTGATCCTCTAGGGGAAATAATGTTGTACGGACCAGGTGCGGGAAGTGGACCAACCGCTGCTTCTGTTGTTTCTGATATTTTAAATCTTCAGTCTTCATTAACAAAGGATACGAAATCCATTGATCCATTATTATCTTTTAATTTTTGGAGAGGCTGTCATATCATTGATTCTAATCAAATATCAAAAAAGAATTATCTCAGAATTATTTGTTTAGATAGTCCAGGAGTGATTGGTAAGATTGGAGATCTCTTTGGTAAGAATGATGTATCAATAGAATCAATTGTCCAATTAGATGCAAGTGAAAATAAAGCAGAAATAGTTGTTATCACACACGAAGTCTCAAATGGTAATTTTGAAAAATCAAAG
The DNA here is from genome assembly GCA_003210275.1 of Prochlorococcus sp. AG-686-M10. Lineage (GTDB taxonomy): Bacteria > Cyanobacteriota > Cyanobacteriia > PCC-6307 > Cyanobiaceae > Prochlorococcus_A. The sequence goes on along the minus strand of QCVU01000071.1, from coordinate 2,369 downwards.
AAGGAAATTAATTCTCTTTCTGAAGTTGAATTAATTGCTAGCCAATTAAGTTGTATTTGAAAAAAACATTTGCATATCTCTCTTTAGCTTGTTAAACCAAAGAGAGGAAATGTATTTATGTAATGAGTTTTTCAAAATTAGTTGAAATTAAAAATAATTTAAAATTTAATCCTAATAACAGTCCTAAAAACCTCTATAAAGGAGCGTGTGTGAAAATTAAAAATAGTCAAAAGACATTTCAGGTTGTAGGAATTAATCCAGATAGTAAAGTTTGTTGGATAAGAGAGTGGCCCTTCGCTTTGGAAGTTAATAAGACATTCTCCTTGGAAATTAATCAAATTAAACTACAAACCTATTGCTCTGATACTTTTAATGAAAAGTAAATTTCTGAAAAATCAAATGTTATGCACAATAATTTTTTAATAGCTTTATTCGTTTTTTTAATTTCTTTATCACAATATTCTTGCGTTTCTAATAATAAATCCAAGAGAATTATAGTTGCAAGTTCAGGTAAAATTGAATCCTTAGATCCTGCTAGGGCAAGTACACTTAAATCACTACAATTATTAAGTTCGCTTGGTGATACTTTATATGAATTAAATTCTGAAGGAGAATTGATTCCTGAATTAGCATCAGGAATGCCAATTTTTTCAAAAGATAAATTACAAATAATAATTAATCTTAAAAAAAATGTTCTTTTTCATGATGGAACTTTATTTAATTCAAATGCTATAAAGTTTTCTTTTAATAGATTTAAAAGAATCGGAACAATGAATTATATCTTGGGGAATAAAATAAAATCCATAGAAACTCCAAGCGAATATAAGGTAATCATTAATCTAAATAAACCATCAAGCTCTGTTAATGGTTTACTTACATCTATAAATTTGACACCTATTTCACCTACTTATTATAAAGATTATTCTGATAAGTTTTTAAATGATAAATTTGTTGGTACAGGTAAATATATATTGAAGAGATTTTCAAATGAAATTCAAATAATTGATCCAAATTTAAATTATTGGAGTGATAAACCTAATAATGAAGGTATTAGTTTTATTGGATATTCCAACTCTTCTTCTCTTTTTGGAGCTCTAAAAAGTAAACAAATTGATGTTCTTTTATCAAATTCAATCGATGATATTCAAAGAAACAATTTAAATTTATTAAGCAATAACAAAGAAATTAAAGAAGGAAAGAGTCCTGCTACAGAAATAAGTTTTATTAGTCTAAGAACAAATTCTTATCCCTTAAATAATCTTAATGTAAGGTTGGCTATAGCTAAAAGTCTTAATAGGGACTTTATTAGCGAAAAGGTTAGTTATGGATTAAGGCAACCCTCAAGAACACTTGTTCCACCAATTTATAAAAAAATTAAGAAAGAATTATGGCCAAAATATGATCCCTTAGAAGCAAAAGTGTTACTACAAAAAGAAGGTTACTGTAACGGTAATGTTTTAGATTTTCCTCTTACTTATAGATCTAACGTACCTGCTGATAAACTTATTGCTCTTTCTTGGCAAGAACAAATAAAAAATATTTTGAATGAATGTATTAATATTAAACTCAACGGAGTAGAGTCCACAACTATTTATAAGAATCTAAATTTAGGAATATATACAGCGGTTATTCTTGATTGGACAGGTGCTTATTCTGACCCTGAGGCATATTTAACACCCCTTCTAAGTTGCAGTGAAATAGATGGTAAAAACTGTAAAAAAGGGGAATCAGTTTCCAGCGGAAGTTTTTGGGGATCGAATACAGTAGAAGATTTATTTCTTGATAGCGAAAATTTAAACGGTAAAGAAAGATTAGCGAAATTAATTGAAATAGAGAAAATAGCTTCAGAATCAATACCTTATATTCCAATATGGATTTCATCTCAAAAAGCTTGGTCGCAAAATGAAATTTCAAAACCTATTTTCAATGGTGCAGGAATTATTTTAATGAGTGATCTCAAATTTATTAATGAGTAGAGATCTTAATAAACTTTTAAATTATTCTTTATTAAAGATTTCTTTAATACCTTTAATGTTGTGGATTATATCTACATTAGTTTTTATTTTGTTGAGAGTTGCGCCAGGAGACCCAGTTGACGCAATTTTAGGATCTGGAGCTAATGAAGCTTCAAGAGAAATTCTTAGATATAAATTAGGGTTAAATGAATCTCTTCTTAGTCAATATCTTTCTTACATTAATAATATTTTGCACTTAAACTTTGGAGAATCTTTAAGTACTCAAGAACCAGTTCTTGATATTATTCTTAAATCATTACCAGCGAGTTTAGAACTAGGTATCTTTTCAATATTCTTTGCAATCTTTATAGGCTTTCCTCTTGGTTTTTTTGGTTTAAAAAATAAAGGAAAAAA
>QCVU01000070.1 GCA_003210275.1 Prochlorococcus sp. AG-686-M10 | reverse complement strand
GCAAGTTTTTTCTTTGAACATCTTTATGATGGAGATGCTGCTTCCAACCTTTTGAGTTGGAGATGGGTCGCAGGATTACAAACAAAAGGGAAGCAATATCTTTTTTCACCAGCAAATCTCCGAAAATTTTCAAATAATAGATTCAATGTTGAAAAAATCAATAATAGACAAATCTTTCTAGAAGAAACAAATCAAATTGCGCTTGATGAGGAGATTTATAAAAGCAATATGGAACCAAAGTCAGAAACTCTCATATTATTTGAAAACGATTTACATGTCCCTACTCTTAAAAATATTTTAGCAAATTACAAGAGTGTGTTTATTCTCCTTCTAGGCAATGCACAAAGAAAAATAAAATTGTCTGAAGCAGTTCTGATTTTCAAACAACAAATAGTTTCCGAATTTATAAATCAATTTGATAATGTTACTCAGCTTGATCCAATCAAATTACAGGAAATCTTGGTTGATATTAATCAGCTGGATATAATTTATCCAGGCGTTGGTGACAATAACGATTTTATAAATAGTTTTAAGAAGTCTAACAATAAGGTGATTTTTAAATTAGTAAGAAATCAAGACTTATTTGCTTGGAAGTTTGCCAAAAAAGGATTCTTTAAATTTAAAGAAAATATCCCCAAAATTAATCAATATGTTTTTTAAAATAAATCATGGAAATTTTTGAGAGGAATTTTTTCAGAGGGTATCAAAATTCGATTTACATGAATATCTGAGTATAAATACTTAATTAAAGATCAGTTTGATGGTTTAATCCACGATGGATAATATGGCTAGTTATTTTTACTTAAGAAATACGTTTTATAGTGCTTTCAACAATTCTTACAAAATCATTCAGCAAAGATACAGCTTTATTAATCTTAAGAGTAATTACTGGTACAGTTTTAATACATCATGGTTTTGAAAAGTTAGCGAATATAGAGAATTTTGCTGATGCTTTTGTCAGACCCTTACACATACCTTTCCCAATATTTTTCTCTTATGTTGCCGCATTTTCAGAAATAGGGGGAAGTTGGTTATTAATTTTAGGTTTAGCAACAAGATTCGGAGCGTTAGCAATAGTTGGGACAATTTCGGTAGCTATTTATCACGCGTTAGTAACATCTGGTTTCAATATTTTTTTGCTAGAGCTTTTGCTACTTTATTTTGCTTCTGCAACCTCAATAGCACTTACTGGTCCTGGGGACTTTTCGATTGATGAAGTAATTATAAGAGTTTTAAGATCTGAATCAAATGATGAAAATGTTCAAGAATCAGTTAAAACAAAAACAGATACAGGAAAATTAACTAGCAAAGAGGATTTAACTAAAAAAGGTGGTATTTTTCAATTCCTTCAAGCAAATTTACTCTCAGATACTTCAAATTAGATTTTAGGATAAAGACTATTTATAAGTGCTTGTCTTTTTTGCATAGAACTTATTTTTTCAAATTTAATTTTTAAAGTTGCTTCAGTTAAACTTAAGAAAAGTCCTAAAGCTGTTACCCAAGATAAAAGAACTAAAGGATTTTCAAGAATTCTTGAGAAATTCATAAAGTTAATATTTCTTTTATAAAACTGACTGATCTACAAAGTTTTTTCAACCTAAGTAAACAATTTAGAAACATTTTATGGATTTATTTCTACTTTTTTCCAATTATCTTCCTTATTCCATACGTATCTTTTGTGGATAGGAGTTACTAACTTGAGAAGATCTACAGAATAAATTTTAAATTCCAATACAACAAAACTTTCTGGTTTATCTAAATTACTATAAATTATTTGAGAAGGTTGAATGTTGTTATTAATTTCTTTTCCTGGATGTTGCCAAAACCAAGTTGATTTGGATCTATCTGATAAAGTATCCCAATATTTAATGTTTTCCTTTATCTCATTCATCTTGCCTTTAAATCTAAATTGTGATTTGCTTTTAAATAAAAGCCATAAAACCTCCGCATTAGAATTTAATTTTAAATGAGCGATTTTTTCACTGCGATTATCAGTGAAAATAAGGATCGAACTTTCTGTTTGCCATCCTCTAAAAACAACTGTACGTAATCTAGGTTCGTTATTCCCGTTAATAGTACAAAGCTGAAACCACCTGCTTGAGGGTAATTTACCTTCTTTTTGTCTCGCAGCTTTTAACTCTTGCCTCCATATTGGGATTTTATTTTCCTTCATTAAATTTGGGTAAAAGTAAACCACTAATTCGTTTATATTCCGCAAATGAAGCATATTTTGTTAGTGATTTGTCCTTTTTTAGCATTCTTGGTAGAAAGACTCCAAAGAAAAATAAAGCAAGAATAGCAAAAGGTATAAAACTCATAGAAAGGATGGCAAATGATAAATAAATTAGTATTTCGCCTAGATAATTAGTGTTTCTTATATTTTTGAAAAATCCATCTTTAATAAGTTCTTTTTTAATTTTAAGAGTGAAATATTTTTGGGCATCACTTGCAAAATGAAGAAAAACACCAATTATATTTATTGAAATAGAGGCTGCAATTATGGGATATGAAACTGATTTTTGGGAGGAAATGAGAATAAATGGGGCTATCCAGTAACTACCAAGGAAAATAAACCCAGTGAATGAGGTTATGAAATTTATTTTTTCTTTAAAATATGGATCTGGAAATATTTTTTCTTTTAACAACCAAAGTATTCCATAAGTTCCATGCAAGGATAAGTAAATCCATGCAGCTATTGAATAATTTTTATAAAAAATCATTAATCCTGCAACAACAAATATAGTTAATCCTTTATGAAGGTTGATTATTTGATTGAGTTTCATTTTTAATTAATCTAAAAAAAGAAAGTATTATTTGTGGATCTTTTTGCATTCATCAACAATTTAATGGGCGATACTGGATTCGAACCAGTGACCACTACCTTGTCGAGGTAATGCTCTACCACTGAGCTAATCGCCCTTTTTGGAAAAGGTCAAATATTTGACCTACTTATATGAAAATAGCAGCTCAAGGATTCATTTTCTTAGTAACTTAATTTTCCATCGTTCTCTTTTGGTTATTTCCAAATCTAGAATTTCAATAAAACCTTTGTTATCAAGTTGAAGTTTGTCGCCAACTTTTAAACTAATAGTACCTTTCTTTACGGTATTGCCATTTAATTTTAGCATTCCAGTTTCTATCCTTTCCAAAATTTTGTTCCTAGAGATCCTGAAACCTGCAGAAGCTATTGCATCTATCCTTGTTGAAGCCTCTACTGTATTAATTATTTTCTTTGATCTCCCAACAGGTATTTGCAATTCATCTAAACCAACAATTTTTATTTTTACTTTTACATCTCTTAGGGATAAAATTTTTTCATTTAAGAATTCAATCTTTGAATTGTCGATTATTCCTTGAGCTCCTCTATCTCCTGTGGTCCAAATATCACCAATTTTTTTTTCAATTAATCCATTATCGACTAATAAGGATCTGAAATCATCCTGAGTTGCGTTGTCAAATAAAAAATTACCACTCATTTGAATACCTTTTGCAGGGAAATCTCTTATAAGCTCATTTTTATCTGGGATATTATCTTCTCTGAAACATGCAATTTTGGATCTTTGGGCTGAGGTATATCCTCCAAAAACAAAAAATTTAAAATCATTTAAAGTTTCAAATTCTTTCAAAATTTCTTCACATACAAAGGTTGAATTAAAACCGGTCCAATATGTTTGCCAATGTTTTAAAGATAAATTAGAAACATTTATTAATTCCCCAATTTCTTTTTTGTAATTTGAATTTACTAATAATTCCCTTAAGTCAATCATTTAGCCTTCTAAAAAAATTATGTCTCTAGGATCGGATTGTTTTATTAAAGCCCAAGGCAATTCAGTTCCTATTTGATTTTCAAGAAGAACAAGCCATTTCCCTTCTTTATTGAAATCAATAATAGATCTCAACTCTTTATTTCTATTAACGTTGATACTTGCTGAAGATACAATGCTACCTAAATATCCCGAGCCCATACCCAAAAGACCCCCCATAAAAGATTCGCCTATATTATTCAGTCCAAGGAAGCTAAAAGTGGACAAATTTGTCATGTTAGAAAATGCTATGCCTGCTATAAACCCGAATGGCATAAGCCAAGTACGCATATTTTTCTGTCTTATCTTTCGATCAAGTTTTGGATTAAGGATTCTTACGTTTTCTATTTCTTCAGATTTAAAGAAGCTATTTGTGGATAAATTTAATAATTGTTGTTGATCAGGAGTTGTTTTTTCTTTAGATGGCAAAATTAATAAACATTCTGTTAGAAATACTGACTTATCCTTAAAAACATTTAATAAATCAAGGCATTGTTCTAGCTCGTTAAATATAACTATACTTTTAGTCAATTTTCATTCCTCAAATGTTGGTTTGTTGATTCAAATTAATAAAATTAGATATCTCTACTATAGATTAAGTTAAAGTAAAAAATTAAAGAACAACTCTTTAAATGACAAAAGTTCTAATTACAGACCCAATTGATCAAACGGGAATTGATATTCTTTCCCAAGTCGCTCAAGTTGATCAGAGGATAGGAATCTCCAACTCGGAATTGGCATCTATTATCCATGATTATGATGCTCTTATGATACGTTCAGGAACTCAAGTTACAGGAGATATTATTAATTCTTCTAAGAAACT
>QCVU01000069.1 GCA_003210275.1 Prochlorococcus sp. AG-686-M10 | reverse complement strand
TATTTCTATGGGTAGCAGTTTTGGAAAAATTTTTCGTGTAAGTACATTTGGAGAATCTCATGGAGGCGCTGTTGGAGTTATTCTTGATGGATGTCCTCCAAAGTTAAAAATAAATATTGATCTCCTACAAAATGAATTGGATAGGCGGAGACCTGGTCAGAGCACAATTACGACTCCAAGAAATGAAGATGATAAATTAGAGATATTAAGTGGTTTAAAGGAAGGAATAACACTTGGAACTCCTATTGCGATGTTGGTTCGAAATAAAGATCAAAGACCGGGAGATTATAGTAATTTGGAGCAAGTATTCAGGCCATCTCACGCAGATGGTACATATCATTTGAAGTATGGAATTCAGGCTGGTTCTGGAGGAGGTAGAGCTTCGGCTAGAGAAACCATAGGAAGAGTTGCCGCAGGTGCTATTGCAAAACAATTATTAAAAAACTTGTTTAATACTGAAATTCTTTCTTGGGTAAAACGTATACATGATATAGACTCTCAAGTAAATAAAAATAAACTTACTATAAGCAAAATAGATTCAAATATTGTTAGATGTCCTGATGAAAAAATCGCTGCAAAAATGATTAAAAGAATAAAAGAATTACAGCAGGATGGTGATTCTTGTGGAGGAGTTATTGAATGTTTAGTGAAAAATGTTCCATCTGGATTAGGCATGCCTGTCTTTGATAAATTGGAAGCTGATCTTGCAAAAGCTTTGATGTCTTTACCTGCTACCAAGGGGTTTGAAATAGGTTCGGGTTTCTTGGGAACTTATTTAAGAGGGAGTGAACATAATGATTCGTTTGTTGAGTCTTATGATATTAGTAAGCTTAAAACAATATCAAATAATTCAGGAGGGATACAGGGAGGTATAAGTAATGGAGAGGATATTGAGATGAAAATAGCTTTTAAACCAACAGCAACTATTGGAAAGGAGCAGAAAACTGTTAATGCTGATGGTAAAGAAGTACTATTGAAGGCAAAAGGAAGACATGATCCTTGTGTTTTACCAAGAGCAGTGCCAATGGTTGATTCAATGGTAGCTCTTGTACTGGCAGACCATTTGCTTCTCCATCATGCACAATGCTCAATTATTAAATAGAATTTTTCTTTAATTCGATCTTCTTCTGAGCCATTCATATATCTTTGGATCTATTTTATTATTTTTAAAACCCATATCACCAATTACAATAGCTTTATATCCTAGAGATTTATATAGCGGTATATCAGATATAGATAAACCTCCAGCTGCAATAAAATCTATATTTTTATATTGAGATATATTTATTAATTCAATATTATCTTTCACTGGGTAAATTTTGATAATTTTACAATTCAAATCTATTGCTTGTTTAAGATCTTTTGAATGTTTGATTCCAGGAATTAATAAATGATTTTTTGAATTTGAATAATTTAAAAGGTCTCTATCCCAACCTTTCATCATTGAGTAATTTAAACCTATTTTTATAGAGTCATCTATCGATTTCTTATTTCTTACTGAAGCAGAACCTAGATTAAGCGTTGGGAACTTTAATCTTAAATTTGATACATAATCTAGCCAGTTTTCGTTATGGGACCAACTAATTTCGATGTTTATAAAACCTGCTTTTATTAACCTTTTTAGTTCTTTTTCAACTAAATCTCTATCTATAGCACTTGTATAAATATTTTTGGTAGGTTTTATTAATAAAAAAAAAGATTCTGACTTTAATTTATGAGAGAAAGAATCTTTTTTTTTTTAATGGAGATATCAGATTTTTTCAAATCAGATATAGTTAGCAACTTTAACCTCGGAACGGTTAAGTAAATCTTGGATATCTTCAGTATCAATTGTTTCTCTCTCAATAAGCATTGAGGCCATTTCATCAAGAACGCTTCTGTTTTCTGAAAGGACTTTTGTCGCTCTCTTATATGCTGTATCAACAAGCTCTGAAACTTCTACATCAATTGTTGCTGCAGTATCTTCAGAGAAGTCTCTTGTGGCGTTCATATCTCTTCCAAGGAACATTCCCCCTTGTGATTGACCCAACGCTACTGGACCTATTTTATCGCTCATTCCAAATTTAGTAATCATTTGTCTCGCAACATTAGCCACTTGCTGTAAATCGTTAGAAGCTCCTGTAGTAACTTCCTCCTCTCCATATACAATTTCTTCAGCAACTCTTCCACCAAGAGCTACAGCCATTTGATTTTGTAGGTATGAACGTGAGTAAAGACCAGATTCCATTCTTTCTTCACTAGGAGTAAAGAAGGTTAATCCACCTGCTTGACCTCTAGGTATTATGGATACTTTTGCTACAGCGTCATAATCAGGCATGCAAGCTCCAACTAAAGCGTGACCTGCCTCATGATAGGCAACAAGTTCCTTCTTTTTATCACTTATAACTCGATCTTTCTTTTCTGGCCCAGCCATTACTCTCTCGATAGCATCACCAACTTCATCATTACTAACAGTATCGAGATCTTTTCTTGCTGCAAGGATAGCAGCTTCGTTTAAAAGATTGGCTAAATCAGCACCTGTAAATCCAGGTGTTCTTCTTGCAACTTTATCAAGGTCTACATCTTTCGAGAGAGTTTTATCCTTGGCATGAACATTTAAAATTTGTAATCTTCCAGCGTAATCAGGCCTATCTACAGTTACTTGTCTATCAAACCTACCTGGTCTCATTAATGCTGAGTCCAAAACATCTGGTCTGTTAGTTGCTGCAACAATAATTATGCCAGAATTACCCTCAAAGCCATCCATTTCTGTTAAGAGTTGGTTTAAAGTTTGTTCTCTCTCGTCATTTCCACCTCCCATACCAGCACCTCTTTGTCTTCCAACAGCATCTATTTCATCAATAAAAACGATACAAGGCGCATTTTTCTTAGCTTGCTCAAATAAATCTCTAACCCTACTTGCACCAACTCCAACAAACATTTCAACAAACTCAGATCCAGAGATCGAGAAAAAAGGAACTCCTGCTTCTCCTGCGACTGCCTTAGCTAAAAGAGTTTTTCCTGTTCCTGGTGGTCCTACTAATAAAACACCTTTAGGAATTTTTGCTCCAACTGCTGTAAATCTGTCGGGACTTTTAAGAAAATCTACAACCTCTGTTAACTCTAATTTTGCTCCTTCAACACCAGCAACATCTGAAAAAGTTACTTGAGTAGACGGATCCATTTGAAGTCTAGCTTTGCTTTTCCCAAAACTCATCGCTGGGTTACCACCACCACCACCACCGCTTCCACTTTGTGATCTTCTAAATAGGAAGAATAAGCCTCCTATTAATAAAACTGGGAAAATTAAACTACTTATCGCTTGCTGCCAAGGATTAGCTAATTTTGTGGGTGTAACGGCTATATCTACATCATTTTCAGTTAGGATTTTCAGTAAATCTTTATCCGGAGCTAAATTAACTTCAGATCTACTGCCATCGTTTTCAACCACTTGTGCAGTTCCACTATCCGGAGATAATAAAACCCTGCTAACTTCTTTATCTTGAACAGCTTCTATAAAATCACTATATCTAAGAGTTTTGGTGGCATTCTCAGTGTTAGGTTTATCAAAAACAGAGGTTCCTATAAAAATGACGGTAATTACTGCTAGAACATAAAGTCCTACGTTTCTCCAACGTTTGTTCACGATAAAAAATCTTGATTAAATCTATATTACTAATAATAAAACAATATTAAGACTTTCTGAGTACATCTACTACACTTTTAAACGCGAACCATTCTGGAATTGAATCTCCATTTCTCAGCTTTTTTCTGAATTCTGTACCGCTTAGTTTCATTATTTGATATTTTTTCTCTTTTGCTTCTTCGGCAGTTATGTAACCTTTTTCTATTGTGTATACCAAATTTTTTGAAGGGACAGTTTTCATCAATAACTCCTCTGCGCATTCATTGGCAAAATTCTGGGCATCATAAGGTCCATAAAAGTCTTCACCAGTAGTTGATGATTTACATCCAGCCATATCCCTACCAATTATAAAATGAGTACATCCATAATTCCTTCTAATAATCATGTGTTGAAGAGCTTCTCTAGGTCCTGCCATATGCATTGAGTATGGTAAAAAAGCCCATTTTATTTTCTTATTAGAAATTTCTTCTTCTAATCTTTTATAGGTCAAATATCTGACTTTCCCTGGAATATCATCCTGTTGTGTTGGCCCGCAGGTTGGATGAACCAAAACAACTGAATTTGAGGAAACATTTTCCGATTGTAAGGCGTTAGTAAATAATTCATAATGAGCTCTATGAATTGGATTTCTACATTGAAAAGCAACTACATCAAAATTAGCAGGTAATATATCTCTTACTTCTTTTGGGGTCTTACATGGAAAATCTCTATTTGGGAGCTCCAAGCCATAAACTTTACCCCCTATATAGTATCGACCTCTTTCATTGAAAATCATCTTTACTGCAGGATGATCCAAGGAATTAGTCCCGTAACAAAATTCTGCTTCTTCTGATTTATCTGGCTCCCATTTTGAACTTACTTCTAAAACCGCTAATTTTTGTTTTTTATAAGTGAGTAATATTGTTTCACCCACCTTGATTTGTTCATTATTAGTATCAAATACAATCGGCAAACCAAAGAGTAACCCCGTTGTATCTCTATGGCTTTTAATTACAGATTTATACTC
>QCVU01000068.1 GCA_003210275.1 Prochlorococcus sp. AG-686-M10 | reverse complement strand
TTGGAGACAAAAAAAATCATCTTAGAACATTATTTAAATACTATTAATAAAGAAGGATATGCAATAGATCCAAAAACTAATGAGCCTATTAAATGTGACTCAAAAGAAATAAAAACTTGTAATGAGACCTTCACAGGAATTAGCGCTAAAGAGATTGGAATAGCAATAACAGAAAAGCGTCATGATCTAATATCTAGATTTGATCATGCCTTATATTTAGGACGAGAGTTACAAAAAGCGGAAGAATGCTTATACAAAAAATTACCCTACATTCAAGATTAAGAAATTAAACGAAAGAATTCTAATTCTTATTGAGATGCTAAATTAAATAAAAATATAAAAGATAAATGAACATCATTTTCTATTTTGCATTTCTAGGTTTTGGTTTTGGAGCCGCTTTCTTATTAGATAAACTTTTAAGAGCAGTTAAATTAATTTAAAAAAATTCATAAGGTTTTTATAACCTCTCCATATAAATCATATTCATCCGCAAAACAAATATTTGCTTCAACAAATTTACCGATATAATTTTTTTCATCTTCATTACTTTTCATAGATAAAATGACGTTGCCATCTATTTCAGGAGCAAAGTGATAAGAACGTCCTATCAGTTCTTTATTTTCAGATATTTTTTCTACTAAAACCTTAACTTTTGTACCTACATATAACTGATTTTTTTTCTTAGAAATAATTTGTTGAATGGATATTATATTATCTTTTCTTGCATCAGCTACTTCTGAAGACACCCTATTCGGCAAATCGAAAGCACTTGTTCCTTCCTCCGGAGAAAAAATAAAAACGCCAACATGATCAAACTCATGCCTATACAAAAAATCTAAAAGATGTTGAAAATGTTTTTGATTTTCTCCTGGGAACCCAACAATTAAGCTTGTTCTTAATACCGCAGATGGTATTTGCTCCCTTATTTGACTCAAAATTGATTCATTCAAAGAAGCTTGCCAAGGTCTATTCATGCTCTTTAGAACGTCTGGATGACTATGTTGCAAAGGTAGATCAAAATATGGAACTATATTATTTGAATCTTTAAAAGCTTTAATAACTTCATCAGTTAAACCAGTTGGATATGCATAATGAATTCGTATCCAAGGAACTGAAACTTTAGACAGTTCTTTCAAGAGTCTTGCTAAAGAAGGTTTACCATAAATATCTTGACCATAATTTGTTGTAATTTGACTAATTAAGATTATTTCTTGAATCCCTTGTGCTGCAAGGTTTTTTGCTTCTGAAACTATAGATTCTATATTCCTGCTGCGTTGAGGACCTCTTAACTTAGGAATAATACAAAATGCACACTTATAATCACACCCTTCAGCAATACGAAGATAAGCAACAAACTTTTTTTTATCTACAAAGCGTGGAATTTTTTCATCTGCAATAAATTCAGGTATTTTTGAAACTTCATTAACAATTTCCCCTTTCTCTACTCGATTGATAACCTTAGCTATTTTCTGATAATCACCCGTTCCTACTAAGCCTTTTATTTCAGGTATTTCTTTTAAAAGTTCTTCTTTGAAATGCTGGGCCATACAACCAGCAACTATTACCTCTTTGCCCTGATCAGTAAATTCAATTATCTTCCTTATTGATTCTTCTCTAGCTGTTTCTATAAAACTACAAGTATTGACTACAACCACATTCGCATCTTCTATATCATTACCTACTTCATATCCCTCCTTATCTAATAATCCTTGCATATGTTCAGTATCAACAAGATTTTTTTCACAACCAACGTGACTAAAAGCAACCTTTGAAATTTTTTTATCCTTTAAATTTTGATTATTTTGCTTCACGTAATTTAGAAATTAGATAAGAAATAATTAACAAAGAAACTTGTTTATAAGTCTCATTCAAAGATAATATTAGAACAGATTCTGCAAATTACAAATATTAAAGATCTATGGCTCTTAAGACTTTAAAAAGTAGAAATAAAAAAGATTTGAAATGGCCAAAAATTATAATTGCTATTCTGAGCACCATTGGATTAGTTGATACATGCTCTATTACCTTAAAAAACTGGGGATTATTTAACTCTCTTTCATGTCCTGGAATCAACAATGGTTGCGAAACAGTTTTAAATAGCCCTTGGGGTACATTATTCGAGAATAGTCAATTCAATATTCCTCTCTCATTAGCAGGAGTTATTACTTATGGGTCGATACTAGGATTTTCAATATTTTTATCACTAAATATAATTTCTCCAAAAGAAAAATTAAATAAGGTTATATGGTGGGCAATATTTTTAATCTCTTGTGCTTCTTCTGTTTTTAGCATCCTATTGATAAATATAATGTTCTTTAAAATCAAGGCTTATTGTTTTTTTTGTATTCTTTCGGCAATTTTATCTATTTCGATCTTTATTATCTCTATGATTGGTGCAAAGTTTGAAAGTAGAGAGCCTATGTTTTATAGAGGATTTATTGTTGTTTTAACAGTTCTCATCGGAGGATTGATATGGTCAAATAGTGTTGACCCTTCTAATGCAATTGATATTTCTAATAGTACAGAAAAAGTATCTCCTGCAATTACAACATCTAGCTCACCCCAAAAAATTAAGTTTGCTAAATTTCTAAGTGATAATAATATTAAAATGTTTAGCGCATACTGGTGCCCACATTGCCATGATCAAAAACAATTATTTGGTAAAAAAGCAGTTAAAGAGTTAACTATTATAGAGTGCGCACAAGACGGTAAAGATAATCAATATAAACTTTGCAGAGAGAAACAGATTGAAGGGTTTCCATCATGGGAAATTAATGGTGAAATACATAGTGGAGTCAAAGATTTGAATGAATTAACAATAATGACTGAATATAAGGGCGATACTAACTTTTAATAAACCTTTTAATTATTTGGTGATTTAGTTGCTGCCTGGTATGGCATTTCCAAATTCTTTCTTTAATAGGAAAATCATCCCTGTAATGACCTCCTCTACTTTCCTCTCGAAAAAGACAAGCTTTTAACAAGAGCTTTGTTGTAATTTGTCTATTGTATAAATCAAGCAATAAATTAAGGCCTCTCCTATTTGGCTCAATTAGTTTCAATTTTTGATCAATATCTATTTTCTTAAGACACTCAAGCAAAGGATTTTTTTGTAGTTGATCTATATCGTCTTGTAGTGTTTTTAAAAGTTCAGTCATGTTTTCTTTATTACGTGAAACACCTAAATTAGACCAGCATGATTTTCTCAGACAATCAATCTTGTCTGAAACACTTAAAATAAATTCCTCTTTTGGATTATCCATTAAAATTTCCTTAGGATATCTATCTAACCTTCTTAACTTATAAGGAGCGTTCAACTCGATAGAAGACATTTTTCTTGCGAATACAAGACATTCCATAAGTGAATTACTAGCTAATCTATTTGCACCATGTACTCCTGTAGACGCTACTTCTCCCACGGCATATAGTCCTTTCAATGTAGAACATGCATTTAAATCGGTATGAATACCTCCCATCCAATAGTGAGCTGCTGGCGCAACAGGAATTACCTCATTTAGAGGATTAACACCATAATCTTGACATCTACTTATGATTGTAGGAAATCTTTCTACAATTTTTTTTGGATCAATAAATCTTAAATCCAGACCAACATGATCAACATCGTTTTCTTTCATATTATTCATAATTGCTCTACTAACTTGATCTCGTGTAGCTAAATCCCCATCTTGCAGATGCTTTACTGGGCTCTCGCCATTCTTATCAACGAGAACTGCTCCCTCACCTCGAAGGGCTTCAGAGATTAAAAAGCAAGGAGAACCATAAAACTTTAAAGCTGTAGGATGAAATTGTATAAATTCTAAATCCTCGATTGCAGCTCCAGCTTTCCATGAGAGAGCAATTCCTTCCCCAGCAGACTGTGCCGGATTTGTAGTATTAGTAAATAAGTGTCCCCCTCCTCCAGTGGCCAAAACAACAGCTTTAGAAGTAATCCAATATAAGTTAGATCCATCTAATACCTGAACTCCCCTACATCCTTCCTTTTCAATAAGCAATTCTGTTACCCTCACACCTCTACAATGCAAAATATTATCCTTAGTTTCGATATGATCCTCTAAGACTTCTACAAGTGCTCTGCCTGTTCTATCTTTAACATGTAAAACTCTTCTACAGGAATGGGCCGCTTCTAAAGTTGTTGATAGTTGATCAGAGCTTTGGTCAAAAATCATGCCTAAATTTTGTAACCTATCAACGCAACCAGGAGCCTCTTTCACAAGCATTTCAACAGCAGAAACATCACATAAATCATCTCCAGCTTTTAAGGTGTCTTCAACATGAAGAGCAAAAGAATCCTCAGGTCTAACTACTGATGCAATACCTCCTTGGGCCCATCTGCTTGATGATCTTTTACTTGTATTCCTATTTAAAAGAAGGACATTTAAATTTTCGGGCAATTCCAAACAAGTCATTAAACCAGCCGCTCCTGCACCAATGACAATCACATCCCATTTATCAATAGATATTGGTTCTTGCGAAAATGGCGGCCTTAACATTAAACCAATCCACTAAGTGTTGGTTGAATAATTGCTAAAACAATGAAAATACCATCAACAATTAAAGTAGTTTGAATTACATAACTTGATACTAAAAGAGCCTTCCCATTTGTCGAATTAGGTATAGCAGAATTAAAAATTTCTTTTGATATGAACCAAAGTATTAATGCCGCCAAAATAATAATAGACAAAGATTTTAATTGAATAAGATTTTCGGAAGTTTTCTGAAGTATTAATGGAGCATTATCAGA
>QCVU01000067.1 GCA_003210275.1 Prochlorococcus sp. AG-686-M10 | reverse complement strand
TAATATATTTTTCGCTTACTGAATTTAAAAGATACTATTAATCACAACTTCAGATAATTTAATAACAAGATAACCCATTGGGTTGTTGTTTTACTAGCTCAAAAAATTCCTGTTTTAGGCTTATATCATGCCTAAAGTCTCCCCTGACTATAGAATTTATCATACTAGTATTAGGTTCCTTTACTCCTCTCCAACACATGCAATAATGTTTAGCTTTAACAAGAATTGCTAAACCTTTTGGTTCACATAATTGTTCAATCTCATCAGCAAGAATCATCACTGCTTCCTCTTGAATATGTGGTCTAGAAAAGACCCAATCAGCTACTCTAGAAAACTTTGAAATTCCAATAACTTTATCTCCAGGCTTAATACCAATCCAGCAATCTCCAATAATAGGAACCATATGATGAGAACAAGCAGAACGAACACTTATTGGCCCTAGAGTATATATTTCATCTAATTTCTTAGCATTAGGAAAGTCTGTAACATTAGGTCTTTCGTGATATCTACCTTTAAAAACTTCTCTCAAATACATTTTTGCAACTCTTTCAGCAGTCTCTTGAGAATTATGATCATTCTCAATATCAATGACTAAAGACTTTAATAACTCTCTAACTTTAGAAGCTACCTCCTTTTGTAGAATATCAAGCTCTCCAGGATTTATGAATTCAGAAATATTATCATTAGCATGGAATCTTTTCTTTTGAAGTTTGATTCGATCTCTAATTATTTCAGAAACTAATTTATTGCTAATTTGGTCATCAAGATTTTTCTTAATATTATCGTTAGGTAATGTAGAGGTCATAGAATTGTTATCAGAAAATAGTCTGCAAACTTAATTACTGTATCTACTAAAAGGTATATTGCCTATACACTATATCACATTTGAATGTTTTTAAGAGGATTTAGACCATAAAAAAGATCACATTACAACAGTTAAAAATCTAAAATTTTTAAGCTTAAAAAGCACCTCCTGCAGGCATAAGAGTTAAGTCTTCAATTAATTGTGATTCTGGTTGTTCAGAAATATATAAAATAGTATTTGAGACCTTAGTTGAAGAAAGCATAGAGGTTCTATCGAAATCTGATTTTATTGATTCCGAGTCCCACAGAGGGGTATTAACTGAACCTAAAGTAATTGTACAAGCTCTAATCGAGTTAGATCTCTCTTCTTCTCTAAGACACTTTGTAAACATAGCCAGAGCAGATTTTGATACACAATAAGCGCCCCACTGAGGAAAAGCATTATAAGAGGCATGACTGCTAACATTAATAATCAAGCCCCCATTTTTTCTCATTTGGGGGACAATTAAACTACATATCTGAAAAACACTTGTGAGGTTAATTTGAATTATTTCATTCCATTTTGTTAAAGGCATTTCAACTAGATTTCCATTAAAAGCACATCCAGCATTATTTATTAACACTGAAGGACAACCATATTTTTTTATTGATTCATTAATAGAATTATCTATTTCATTTGCACTAGATAAATCGCATTTTACAAGATTAATTGTTGACCCGGTATTTAATAGCTCATCTCTTAGTATTTTTAACTTCTCAAAATCTCTTGCGAGTAAAATCAAATCCCAACCAGCATTTGCGAAAGTTACTGCTGTAGCTCTCCCAATACCTTTAGTGGCTCCCGTAATGTATGCTAATTTCAATTTATTCTGTTAATTGAGGTAATTCTTCCTCAATTTCTTCAATATTATTTGATTCAATAAATTTCCCCAAAACCCTAAATTTTGAATATCTTTGTTCTAAAAGTTCCTCTTTACTCAACTCCAACAATTCATTAAGATGCTTTTCGATAGCACCTTTTAGGGTATTTCCAGCCTCTATTGGAGCCCAATTATTGCCACCTGCAGGTTCTGATAAAACTTCATCTATTACACCTAATTCAAGAAGATCTTTCCCTGTAATTTTTAACGCTGTTGCGGCTTCAGAAGCTTTTGCAGAATCTCTCCAAAGAATTGAGGCGCAAGCTTCCGGACTAGCAACAGTATAAACACTATGTTCAAACATCAATAGCCTGTCAGCCACTCCAATTCCAAGAGCTCCTCCGGACCCGCCTTCACCTATAATAGTAGCGATTATTGGGACTTGAAAACCAAACATTTCTCTTAAGTTTCGAGCTATGGCTTCTCCTTGACCTTGTTCTTCTGCAGAGAGGCCAGCATATGCACCAGGAGTATCAATAAAAGTAAGAATAGGCAATGAGAATCTATCAGCATGCTGCATTAACCTTAAAGCTTTTCTATATCCTCCAGGTTTTGCCATTCCAAAGTTTCTAACTACATTTTCCTTAGTATCTCTTCCTTTCTGATGACCCAATAAAAGCACAGATTGATTATTTATCGAACCTAAACCTCCAATTAAAGCCATATCATCTCCTCCATTTCTGTCACCATGTAATTCAGTCCAATCATCACAAAACATTTGAATAAAATCCAAAGTGCTTGGTCTTTGTGGATGTCTAGCTACTTGTATTTTCTGAGCAGGAGTTAGAGACCTGAAAATTTCCTCTCGTCTTCTTGTAGCAAGTGTTTCTAGTTGTAATAACTGTTGACTAACATCTACTTCTGAATCTCTTGCTAATTCTCTAATTTGCTCTATTTGCTTCTCAAGCTCTACAAGAGGTTTTTCAAAATCAAGAAGATAACGTCTTGGCATAATTCAAACTGCTAGAACTTTTGGATTCTTATCTAGGCCAATTGCTGAGAAGCCATGTTTTACAGAAGCAGCTCCAATAAACTCCATTTTCTCGAGAGAAATATTATTTCTTCCCCAGCTAAAGTTTGTATGACATTTTTCAAATTCTAAAATCATAGCTTCTGCAAAACATGCAAACATTTCTCTCTGGGGATTTTGCATTTCCGCTAGTTCCATCATATTCCAACCTATATCATTGAAGAATTTTACTATACCTCCTTTCACAACATGTATATTATTACCTTGAAATTTTTCATCTAGATTCTTTGGATACCCTCCATCAATCATTAAACATGGCTGTTTAAGAGTATTAGCATCGATTTCCATTGTCTTTGGCATACTTGCTACCCATACAACAATGTCTGCTTCAGGTAATGCTTCCTCTAGAGTTTTGATATTTCCACCATCTAATTCCTTTTGCAAAGAATCCAAAGGTTCCTTTTGTCTAGCTACCATAAGAAGTTCCCCAATACCTGTTTTATTAATTAACCATCGACAAACAGCACTGCCTATATCACCTGTGGCACCAACTACAGCAACTGTTGAGTTTTTAAGATCAATACCTATTTTTGGAGCATTCATCTCTAATTGCCTGCAAATAACCCACGCAGTATGAGTATTCCCAGTTGTAAATCTTTCCCACTCTAGTGAGGTGTTCCTAATCTGCTTATGTTGAAGGAGATTAAAATTTTCAAAGATAATTGAAGTAAATCCTCCCAAAGCGGTTATATTAATGCCTTTTTTTTGAGCTAATTCCATTGCATTTAATACTTTTCTTCTCGCGGTTTTAAATCTTGAAAGCATTTCAGGAACGAAACATGAATCAATATAAGAACCCTCAATTGATATACCTGTAGCACTTTTAACCTCTACATTTTCAACTAGTTGAGGTGGAGCTGTACACCAAACATCTAGATCGCCATCGGCAATATGATCAAAGCCCAATAATGAAGCTTTTCTTTTTGCATCTTCGAAACTAGTTGAATGACCTATTAGCCCAAACATTAATTACCTTATTAATGGAATCTATATATTGATAAGAACAATAGCACAGAGCTATTAACTAAATATATAAAAATTATTTTTGAACCGACTTATTAAATTTATAAATAAATTAAACGATAGCTGCCATTGCCATTCTTGCAATTTCTCTATTATCTAAACCTATTTCAAGGAGTGTATCCTGATAGGCAATCATGAATTCTTCCATTAATTCTTCCCTATCCATAGCTAGTACTGAAGCGTCTTCAGCAACTTGATCTAACATTTTCTTAATTAATGGAAGATTAACCTTATTCGCTTCCATTAGCTCTTGTTTACAAGTCGCTAAATTTTCTTTTAACCATTCTTGTCCATAATTTAAATGAAGATATTCATCTTTAACAACACCTTGGGTAATTTTTTTCGCAAAAGGATCAGCAACTCTTATGTAAACATGATACGCAGAGATAGCAAAAGCTTCAATTAAAATTGCCTGTATTAATAGACATGTAGTTGTCTTGCCATTAGATAAAGCAACTTGAAAATTGCCATGTAATTTGGAAAAGAATTCTTTAGCAAAAATCATGTCAGCTTGAACACCAAGATTTCTTCCACATGCCGTAAAGCCTCTTTTGTGCTTAAGCTCCATTTTCGCTAATTTAGTTAACTCTTCTAATTCGTTAGGAATTAATGTTGCTAAGGAAATGTAATTATCATGA
Organism: Prochlorococcus sp. AG-686-M10; assembly: GCA_003210275.1. Lineage (GTDB taxonomy): Bacteria > Cyanobacteriota > Cyanobacteriia > PCC-6307 > Cyanobiaceae > Prochlorococcus_A. Next base: position 629 of record QCVU01000067.1, on the reverse strand, counting down.
GCTTCTTGTTCACCTTCAATAACTATTGCATTTATTCTGCTGTAAGCATCTTTGTAAGAATCAGTAGTAAAGTCAGGTAAATCAATAGAATTTCCATCGATTGAATTTTCTACACTAGTTTTTTTATTAGATTCGAGTGTTTGCATGTCAGTAATCTTTAGCTCATTATGCCTAAGTTTTACACAATTATAGTGAGTTTATTTAAATATGATGAAAATAGTTTCAATTGTTAAACGATATTATTAAATTAATAGCGATTATTTACCTTGTATTAGGCCAATCTGATTTCATAAGATTCATAATTAATTTAAACCAGTGATTGACTAATAAGCTCTTTAAACGATTTCCTAGTTCTTTATTCGAACCTTTACTATCCCCTATAACTCCAGATTTACTTAAATCTTCTGTAAACCAAGCAGTTGGAGCATTTCCCTCCAAACTCCAACCATCTGGAATTTGCTTTTCAATACCTTCACAAGGTCTCTCATCTCCCACAAGTTCAGATTTTAAAGCCATCATCAAACTAGTTTCGGCTAAGGATGCATGTAATCCATTCTCAATTTCATTATTTGTTAACAGCTCACTTAACCCATCAACTCCTCTCCATAGAAAGCAAGGGAAAATTGAAA
>QCVU01000066.1 GCA_003210275.1 Prochlorococcus sp. AG-686-M10 | reverse complement strand
GACTACTAGCTGTGCATCTCATGCATACTGCATTATTAGCCGGCTGGGCCGGTTCTATGGCTTTATATGAATTAGCCATTTTTGATCCTTCAGACGCTGTTCTCAATCCAATGTGGAGACAGGGAATGTATGTCATGCCATTCATGGCGAGATTAGGGATCACAAGTAGTTGGAACGGATGGGATATTACTGGTGCAACTGGAGTTGATCCGGGATTCTGGAGCTTTGAAGGTGTTGCAGCTGCCCACATTGTTTTTAGTGGACTTTTAATGCTTGCTTCAATCTGGCATTGGACATATTGGGATTTAGATTTATGGGAAGATGAAAGAACTGGAGAACCTGCTCTTGATCTCCCAAGAATATTTGGAATCCACCTTCTTTTATCAGGAATTACTTGCTTTGGATTTGGAGCTTTTCATTGCGCTAATGTCGGCATTTGGGTTTCAGATCCCTATGGATTAACTGGTCATGTCGAACAGGTCGCGCCATCTTGGGGAGCAGATGGATTCAATCCATTTAATCCTGGTGGAATAGTTGCAAATCATATTGCAGCTGGCCTATTAGGTATTATTGGTGGAATATTTCACATCACAAATAGACCAGGAGAAAGGCTTTATAGAGCCCTTAAACTTGGAAGTTTAGAAGGAGTATTAGCTAGTGCCCTAGCCGCTGTTTTATTTGTATCATTTGTTGTCGCAGGCACAATGTGGTACGGCTCTGCCACCACCCCTGTTGAATTGTTTGGACCAACAAGATATCAATGGGACTCTGGTTACTTCAAAACTGAAATAAATAGAAGAGTTCAAACAGCTATTGATAATGGAGCAACTAGGGAAGAAGCATACGCTTCAATTCCCGAAAAACTTGCATTCTACGATTATGTAGGCAACAGTCCTGCGAAAGGAGGATTGTTTAGGGTTGGAGCTCTTGTAAATGGAGATGGTTTACCAACAGGCTGGCAAGGGCATATTGCTTTTACAGACAAAGAAGGTAATGACTTAGAAGTTAGAAGAATTCCAAACTTCTTTGAAAACTTCCCAGTTATTTTGGAAGATAAAGAAGGGAATGTAAGAGCTGATATCCCCTTTAGAAGAGCTGAAGCAAAGTATTCATTTGAACAAACTGGCATCACAGCAACTATTTACGGGGGTGATCTTAGTGGTCAAACATTTACAGATCCTGCAGTAGTTAAAAGATTAGCTAGGAAAGCACAACTTGGTGAAGCATTCAAGTTTGATAGAGAAACTTATAAATCTGATGGTGTATTCCGTAGTTCCCCAAGAGCTTGGTTTACTTATGCACATTTATGTTTCGGATTATTATTCCTATTTGGTCATTGGTGGCATGCTTCAAGAACACTTTACAAAGATTCCTTTGCTGGTATTGACTCCGAGATAGGTGATCAAGTTGAATTTGGTCTCTTTAAGAAACTTGGAGACGAAACCACTAGAAGAATCCCAGGAAGGGTTTAATCTAAACTTTATTAATTTTTTCTCATGGAAGCTTTCGCTTACGTTCTTATCTTAACTCTCGCAGTTGTTACTCTATTTTTTGCAGTCGCTTTTAGAGATCCACCTAAATTCGATAGAAAATAAATTAAAAAAAACCTTCTGTGAATAGGGGGTTTTTTTTTTACTACTTTTCATTACCATGATATTAATCTACTATTAGGGGTATAGATTGTATTATTTGACTATATGCAGTGTCCTACATGTAAAAACACAGATAGCAGAGTTTTAGAATCAAGATCTGCTGACACTGGTAAAAGTGTAAGAAGAAGAAGAGAGTGCTTAAATTGCAGTTTTAGATTCACTACTTATGAAAGAGTTGAAACAATGCCTATTTCCGTTCTTAAAAATGATGGCAGTAGAGAATTATTTAATAAAGAAAAATTAGTTACTGGAATATCTAGAGCATGCGAAAAAACAACTTTCTCGAGAGAAGCTATTATTAATTTCGTTGATGGAATTGAATCGCAAATTATACAAAATTCAAATAAAGATATTAAATCTTCTCAAATTGGAGAATTAATTCTTAAAGACTTAAGAAAAGAAAACGAAGTTGCCTATATAAGATACGCATCAGTCTATAAAAAGTTTAATGGGGTAAAAGATTTTATTTCAACTCTTGAATCTCTAAAAGGATGTTCAAAAAACGAATTAGCTTCAATTTTATAAATTCAGCATATTAAAGTGTAGAATGTTACGTACATTAAATTTGCTATTTAGTATGCAGGCTAAAAGCATTCCTTTCTAACCACCTTAGGTGGTCTGCGTTTTAACAAATGATCGAAAATCCTTCCCAAACCTTAAAAGAAATTTCAGACGAAAAAGAAATTAAAAATTCGACTGTAGAGGAGAATACTTCAGAAACTCCAAAAGAGGAAGATTTATCATTTGACCCTAAAGATGTTCCGTCTGCAGACTCTTCTTCAAGCAGGCGAAATAGTGATTTGGATACAGCAGGATTTACTCAAGAAGAGTTTGCCTCATTATTAGGAAAATATGATTACAATTTTAAACCTGGCGATCTTGTAAAAGGTACTGTCTTTGCTTTAGAGCCTAAAGGAGCAATGATAGATATAGGAGCTAAGACTGCAGCTTTTATGCCTATGCAGGAAGTTTCTATAAATAAAGTTGAAGGTCTAAGTGATGTTTTACAACCTTCAGAAAGTAGAGAATTTTTTATAATGAGTGAGGAAAATGAAGATGGCCAGTTAGCTTTATCAATTAGAAGGATAGAATATCAAAGAGCATGGGAAAGGGTAAGACAATTACAAAAAGAAGATGCAACTATATATTCCGAGGTTTTTGCAACTAACAGAGGTGGAGCGTTAGTCAGAGTTGAAGGATTGAGAGGCTTTATCCCTGGATCTCATATTAGTGCCAGAAAAATAAAAGAAGATTTAGAAGGGGAATATTTACCTTTAAAGTTTCTTGAAGTGGATGAAGAAAGAAACAGATTAGTTTTAAGTCATAGAAGGGCTTTAGTTGAGAAAAAAATGAATAGACTTGAAGTCGGAGAAGTTGTTGTTGGTTCCGTAAAGGGAATCAAACCTTATGGAGCTTTTATTGATATTGGGGGGGTGAGTGGTCTCCTGCATATTTCTGAAATTAGTCATGAACACATTGAAACACCCCATAATGTTTTAAATGTAAATGATCAGATGAAAGTAATGATAATAGACTTAGATTCCGAGAGAGGAAGAATCTCTTTATCAACCAAAGCTCTAGAACCTGAACCAGGGGATATGCTAACTGACCCACAGAAAGTTTTTAATAAAGCTGAAGAAATGGCTGCAAAATATAAGCAAATGTTACTTGAGCAAACTGATGAGAACGAAGAGCAACCAGCAGAGGTCACAGAAAGCGTATAAATTATTATTTTTAATAGCTTAACAAATAGATTAATTCTAGATTAAATAAACTGTCATAGTTTCAATTTAATAACTATTGATTAATACTTACTATTTAAATTAGGATTAGGAATATTCCTTAATTATTTATAAATGAGTGATTTTATTTTTACTTCTGAATCTGTAACAGAAGGTCATCCTGACAAGATATGTGATCAGATCAGTGATGCTATTTTAGATGCTTTATTGACTGAAGATCCAGAGAGTAGAGTAGCCTGCGAAACAGTTGTCAACACTGGTCTTTGCTTACTTACTGGTGAAATAACTTCTAGAGCAAAGCTTGACTATATAAAACTTGTTAGGAAAGTAATTAAAGAAATTGGATATGAAGGTTCAAAAGCTGGAGGTTTTGACTCAAATAGCTGCGCCGTTTTAGTGGCTCTTGACGAGCAATCACCTGATATTTCCCAAGGAGTAAATGAAGCAGATGATGCTAACGAGGATCTGGAGAGGAATACTGGGGCTGGTGATCAAGGGATAATGTTTGGCTATGCATGTGATGAAACACCTGAATTAATGCCATTACCAATTAGCTTGGCTCACAGATTAGCAATACAACTTGCAAAAGTAAGACATGAAAAAGTTCTTGATTATCTTCTGCCTGATGGAAAAACTCAAGTAAGTATTGATTACAAAAAAGGGGTCCCAGTTTCAATAAACACTATTTTAATTTCAACTCAGCATACTGCTGAGATTGATGGACTTACAAATGAAGAAGAAATTCGGCAAAAGATAAAAGAAGATTTATGGATCAATGTTGTATTACCAGCAACAGAAGATTTAGAAATTAAACCAACAAGTCAAAAGACAAGATTCCTGGTTAACCCCACAGGTAAATTTGTTGTAGGGGGGCCTCAAGGCGATGCAGGACTTACTGGCAGGAAAATAATTGTAGATACTTATGGAGGATATGCAAGGCATGGAGGCGGTGCATTCTCTGGTAAAGATCCTACTAAAGTTGACAGATCAGCTGCATATGCAGCACGTTATGTAGCTAAAAGTATCGTAAAAGCAAAATTAGCAAAAAAGGCAGAAGTACAATTAAGTTATGCCATTGGAGTTGCCAAACCAATTTCAATTCTTGTTGAAACTTTTGGGACTGGTGTTATTTCTCAAAATAATTTGAAAGAACTAATTAAAAACAACTTTGATTTAAGGCCTGCAGCAATAATAAAAGAGTTTGATTTAAGAAATCTACCAAAAAAAATGGGAGGGGAATTTTTCAGGAGAACTGCATCTTATGGACACTTTGGTAGAAATGATCTAGAGCTTCCTTGGGAAAGTGTTGAGAAAAAATCAGCCCAATTAGTAGAGGCCTCAAAAAACCTTTTGTAAATATTTATGCCAGATGATTTTTTTGGGGGATTAGATTTTGGGACTAGTGGTGCACGAATATCTATAATTAATTTTAAAAAGGAATTAAAATATTCGAATGCAGTTCACTATCAATATGGCTTTAAAGATCCCAACTCTTGGATTAATTCTTGTGAAAAACTTCTAGATAGTTTACCTCTTGATATAAAAAATAATATTGTTAATTTAGCAATCTCTGGCACTTCTGGAACTTTAACGGCTTGTAATTTAAGAGGGGATCCAATAGGAGAAGCTATACCTTATGACCAAGCATGTAATGAGAATAAAATCCTGATTGAATCTCTAACGTAT
>QCVU01000065.1 GCA_003210275.1 Prochlorococcus sp. AG-686-M10 | reverse complement strand
GGAAGAACCTTTAAATTTGCAGTTGCATGCGAAGATGACATCCTTGGTTTGACTGAATTTATTCCTGGTGGTTTGAGATGGATAAAATCATTCCCTACTAAAAAATTTGGAACAACTAAGATAGAAATTCCATTTAATTCTCTTAGTCCATCAGTAAGAGCTAATAAGGTCAGTTTCCCCTTTAAATTCAAACCATCAAAAATTAAGAGATTACAACTGCTGCATTCAAAATTTGGAGATGATGGTCTACTTAATGATGGATTTAAATCTGGTCCAATAAGAATTTTAATAAAATCAATCAGTGTTTTTTGAAGATTTTGAACAAAGTTTTAATACTTTAATTGCTAAATCTGCCGATTTAACAAATAAACCCTTTCTACACTCAGTGGTAAATATTAATGGGGAATATGAAAGAGATGATGAGGATATTGATTTAACTGTAAATATTTTATGTAGAAATAATGAAGGGAAAAGATTAGATATTTATGATCTTGAGTTGGAACTTTTTAGATCAAATAGCGAATTGGTTTTAGTTATTTCTAAGCTGAACTTTCCTGATGAACCTATCTTATGGAGTGGTGTAAAAACAATATGGATGAATAGTAATAATGGTAAGAAATGTTCTCCACCTAAATATAGTTCTAGATTGGAGAACCTTGCTACGAGGATAAAAAACTTTATTATTTAGAACAGTTTATTTGGAGATTATTCTTCCAAATCTGTAACTGCTCCTAAGCTAGAGGTGCTAACAATTCTCGAATATTTTGAAAGTACTCCTCTTTTATATTTGGGAATATGCTTTATCCAGTTAATTCTTCTTTCTTCTAATTCCTCATCAGATAGTTCAACTTCGATTAATTGGTTAACCGCATCAACAGTAATTAAATCGCCTTCTTTGATTAACGCTATATTTCCTCCAACTGCTGCCTCTGGCGCAATATGACCAACCACTAGGCCATAGGTACCTCCACTAAATCTACCATCAGTTATGAGAGCTACTTTTTCTCCAAGTCCTTGCCCAACAATTGCGGATGTTGGTGCTAACATTTCTCTCATCCCTGGTCCGCCAACAGGACCTTCATTTCTTATAACAACAACATTACCAGCTTTAATATCATTATTCAAAATTGATTTGAGACAATCCTCCTCACTTTCAAAAATTCGAGCAGGTCCTTTTAATACGGGATTCTTTACTCCACTAATTTTGGCTACGCAACCTTCCGAGGCTAAGTTACCTTTTAGTATTGCTAAGTGACCTTTTGTATAAAGCGGGTTATCAATATCTCGAATGACATCCTGATTCTCTGGAGGTTTATCTGGAATAGTATTTAAGGATTCAGATATTGTCTTACCCTCTATATTTTTGCAGTCTCCATTTATTAATCCTGCATTTAAGAGTATTTTCATAACTTGTGGGATTCCACCTGCTTTATGAAGATCTACCGTTACATATCTACCACTCGGTTTTAAGTCACATATTACAGGAACTTTTTGTCTTATTCTCTCGAAATCATCAATATTGATATCTATACCGGCTGTATTTGCTATTGCTAGTATATGAAGAACGGCGTTAGTTGAACCTCCAATCGCCATAATTACAGATATTGCATTCTTAAAAGATTCTTTAGTCATAAGATCTAAAGGTTTAATGTCTTTTCTGATTGCATCAACTAATATTTCAGCACTTTTTTCTGCGCTAACTTCCTTTTCATAATCTTCCGCTGCCATTGTTGAACTATGAGGAAGACTTAAACCTAAAACTTCTATGACCGCAGACATAGTGTTAGCTGTAAACATACCTCCACAACTACCAGCTCCTGGGATACAATTTTTTTCAACTTCAACTAATCTCTTCTCATTTATTTTTCCTGATGCTAATTGCCCAACAGCTTCAAATGCACTGACAACTGTCAGATCTTCACCGTTTAATTTACCAGGTTTTATCGTACCTCCATAAATGAATATTGATGGGATATTCATTCTTGCAATTGCAATCATTGCTCCCGGCATATTTTTATCACAACCTCCAATAGCTAAAACTCCATCCATACTTTGCGCATTGCATGCTGTTTCAATTGAATCAGCTATGACCTCTCTTGAGACTAAAGAATATTTCATTCCCTCTGTTCCCATAGAGATTCCATCACTCACGGTGATGGTTCCGAACATCTGAGGCATTCCTCCTGATTCTCTTATTGACGCCTCAGCTTTTAGAGCTAACTTGTTTAGCCCCATATTGCATGGTGTGATAGTACTAAATCCGTTGGCAACTCCAATAATAGGTTTCGCAAAATCTTCATCACTAAATCCAACTGCTCTTAACATTGATCTGTTGGGAGATCTTTGGACACCTTGAGTTATTGCCGATGATCTGAATTTATTCATATAATTTGAGAATCTTTTTTATTTTATTGTCCTAACTCCTCTAGTTGCCTCCTTACATCAGCAATTGCAGAATTAAGCTCTTCAACTTTCTGCTCTAATTTATCCCCTTCAATGTCTTTTATTTTTTCGTTAGTTTCAATTGCCTCTGAACCATCTTGAATTCTTGATGAATACATCATTGCTTTTTGTTTCTTTTCCTCTTTTCTTTTATCTGCTTCAGAGATTAACCACCATGCTAAACCCGCTGCTCCGATAAAAGCCCCGCTTATTAACGTTAAAAAATTATTTGAAGACGAATCTCTATATTCAGACATTGGTAATTAATTTCTATTTATATTATATATTAGTTCTTATCTGAAAATATAGTACTCAAACGAGATAGAGGGTTCCCAATTCCGGGCTTTAACAAATTTAATTTTTCGTCTTCTTCATCAATACAAGATGTATATATAACTTGTTGAGGAAATATCTTTGCAATTTCATTAAGACCTTTATTACTGCAAATAGATGATATTAATAAAATCCTATTAGATTCAACTCCTAATCTTTTTAAGTTGATTAGGGTTTCAATAGGATTTGACTTCATCTGTATTTGATCTGAATATACGATAACTCCTACATTGTCCTCAACTTTTGTTGGTAATTCTCCTAAACAAAGAGTTGAATTTGGGATCACTTCTTTTGCTCCGTACCATAGGGATAATCCTTCAGGTATTTTCGCTATTACTTTAATTGGATAATCATTATTTATAAAGACACCTTCTGCCTCTCCATTATCTGTATTTATCGACTCTTTTTTATATGGAAGCCAATCTCTTAAAGCTTCATAAGTTAGCCATTTTCCTAATTGTTCATAGCCAGTTGAATATAAAATATTAGGAGTATTTTTCTCTCTTAAAATTGAAAGCCAATGTTTTACTAATGGATGAGGTGGAACAATAACCTTTAGTGACATTGCCATATATTTTCCTTTAAGATAAGAATACAAACTTTATAACCCTAGATCTAAAATACATTTTTATTATGATTAAATCAATTAATTTTCCTTCCCTAAAGAATGCTTTGATAACTATATTTTTTATTGGAATCTTATTTTTTAATTTTGTAAACTCTGCTTGGGCTAAACGACCACCAGAAATAAGAAATCAACAAGACCTTGATTTAGAAGAAGATATGCATGGTCAAGATCTTAGTGGTAATGAATTTGTAAAGTTTAATTTAAATGGATTTGATTTTAGTCAAAGTAACTTAGAGGGAGCAGTTTTTAATAATAGTAAATTGCAAAACGCAACTATGACTGGAGCTAACCTTAGTGACGCTTTAGCATATGCAACAGATTTTACAGACGCAGATCTTTCAGATGTAAATTTCACAAATGCTTTATTAATGGAAAGTAATTTTGAAGGAGCTAAAATAGATGGTGCAGATTTTACAAATGCAGTCCTTAGCCGTATACAACAAAAAGAATTATGTGAGATTGCAAATGGAACAAATAGTTCTACAGGAGAAAGTACAGAATATAGTCTTGGGTGTTAGATTTTATAGATGAAAAAAAGAATACCTGTAATTGTAATTTCTGGATTTCTTGGTTCGGGAAAAACAACTTTTTTAAGATATTTACTCAGAGAGAGCAATAAAAAATTTGGGTTAATAATTAACGAATTTGGTGATGTCGGAATTGATGGTGACTTGGTTAAAAGTTGCAATGGCTGTGAAGATTCAGATGAAGACTGCATTATTGAATTAAATAATGGTTGTTTATGTTGCACTGTTCAAGATGATTTTATTCCTTCGATAAAATCACTTCTAAAATTTAATCCTGAAATAGAAGCAATTATCATTGAGACAAGTGGACTTGCCTTGCCCTTACCATTGTTAAAAGCACTTAATTGGCCTGAGATAAGGTCATCTATATATCTTGATCTCGTTATTGGCATAGTCAATGGAGAGTCAATGCTTAAGGGCTCTCCAATAAATGATTTAAATGAAATAAATAATCAGTACATTAAATTAAATAAGATTGACCATAATGCATCCATTGATGAACTCTTTGAAGAACAGTTGGAGGTTTCTGATATCGTTCTAATATCAAGAGCAGATGTTTTAAATGAAGAAGAATTTAAATCTATCAAAAATATAATCAAAAAAAAGTTTAATTCATCTGTTCCTATTCTTAAATCTCTTAACGGCAAAATTGATTTAAAATATATATTCGATATTGATTTAAAAAAGAATAATTATCAAAAATTTATTTCTGAGGAACATGATCATAATCATGTTGAACTTGTCTCTGATTCAATAAAGTTAAATTATTTTCTTGATAAAAAAGAATTTGAAAAAGAGATAGTAAACGTTTTAAGTGATATAAATATTCTTCGAATAAAAGGACGTATATGGATTCCAAAAAAATCATTGCCTTTACAAATACAAATAGTTGGAAAAAAAATAAATACTTGGTATGAAGAAGCACCTCTTAATTGTTGGAGACCAAATGATAGTGCTGGACTTGAATTAGTTATAATTTCTTTTGATAATGAATCAATTACAAAACTCATAAAAAAAATTAAAGAGAAATTTAAGGTTTTAAACGTCCCAAAAATAAGCATTTAATTTTATAGTTGCCACTGGAATAATTTCCCTAATTTTAAAATTGAAAATGGAAGATACAGAAATTGCTTTTAGAGCTAATATCCTTACTAAAAAT
>QCVU01000064.1 GCA_003210275.1 Prochlorococcus sp. AG-686-M10 | reverse complement strand
AAAGAAATAGGAGTAACCACCGTAATGACGACAGAAAGGGTGGATGATTATGGCCCAATAGCTCGTTATGGCGTTGAGGAATTTGTATCTGATAATGTCGTACTACTAAGAAATGTTCTTGAGTCAGAAAAAAGAAGAAGAACTTTAGAAGTTTTAAAGTTAAGAGGTACCGTACATATGAAAGGAGAATTTCCTTTCACAATGGGAGATGATGGCATAATTGTTTTTGCCTTAGGGGCGATGAGATTAACTCAAAGATCCTCAAATATAAGAATAAGTTCAGGAGTCAAAGATCTTGATGAAATGTGTGGAGGTGGTTATTTTCAAGATTCAATAATTTTGGCAACTGGTGCCACGGGTACAGGTAAGACTATGCTTGTATCAAAGTTTATTGAAGATGCTTATAATCACAATGAAAGAGCAATACTTTTTGCCTATGAAGAATCTAGGGCTCAACTAAATAGAAATGCTACGAGTTGGGGAATAGATTTTGAAAAGATGGAAAATGATGGATTATTAAAAATTATTTGTGCATACCCTGAATCAACTGGTTTAGAAGATCACTTACAGATTATAAAAACGCAAATAAATGAATTTAAACCTAAGAGGTTGGCAATTGACTCCCTCTCTGCACTGGCTAGAGGTGTAAGTTTGAATGCTTTTAGACAATTTGTAATTGGAGTTACTGGCTATTCAAAACAAGAAGAGATAGCAGGTTTCTTCACAAATACTGCTGAAGAATTTATGGGAAGTCATTCTATTACCGATTCTCATATTTCAACTATCACAGATACGATATTATTATTGCAATACGTTGAAATTAAAGGGGAGATGGCTAGAGCTATAAATGTTTTTAAAATGAGAGGCTCATGGCATGATAAAAGGATAAGAGAATATATAATTACTAGCCAAGGCCCTGAAATAAAAGATTCATTTTCTAATTTTGAACAAATATTTAGCGGTGCACCTCATAGAGTTATTTCTGATCAGAATATTCAAAACGTTTTTAAAGGGATTGAAAAAAATTAGAATAATTCACTTACTTGAGAATCTGAAAAATTTTCTACATTACTAATTGTTTGAGCGAGCAATTCATCTTTATCAGATTGTTCTAGGGGTAAATCAAACCAAAATGTTGTGCCTATACCTAGTTCACTCGCCATTCGAATTTCTCCACCATGTTTATCAATTATTCCTCTAACAATAGACAAACCTAACCCTGTACCTTGTTCTGTATGAACAGCATTTTCAACTCTATAAAAACGATCAAATATTTTCTCTTGGTCAGGTTGCGATATTCCTGAACCATTATCAGCGATCTCAATTCTTACTTTGGGTAAAGGTGAAACTAATTCACATTGAGGAGCGTCTTTATTGTTGTTAGGGGGAAAGGCTGGACATGAATCAGGCCAAGTATAAGCTCTAATTTTAAGAGTGCTATTTTTGGGACTGAATTTCAAACCATTACCGAGTAAATTATCAAAAACTTGTAAAAGCAAGTCGAAATTACCAAGAATTGATGGGATATTTTCCTCGATATCATGTGCTAAGGAAACATTCTTTTCAGTAGCATTAAGTCTATAATTTCTAAGTGTTTGTTCAATAGCTGGTTTAATTTCCATAGGCTCTAATTGGATTATTTTACCTGATTCCAGTCTTGATAAATCAAGTACGTCATTAACTAGTCTTGTTAATCTATCAGTCTCTGAATTAGCGATACCCAAAAATTCAAGTTGCTCCTCATTAGAAAGTTGATCTTTTAAATCATATAAAGTCTCTACATAACTTTTTATATTAAAAAGTGGTGTTCTTAGTTCATGAGAAACATTACTTATAAATCTATTTTGTGCTGCATTAAGTTCAACTTCTCTTGTTAAATCTTGAATTGTTACAGCGATTCCTTTTAATTCAACTTTATTAGTATCCAAAACGGACTGTAAAACAATTCTTAAAGTCCTTGCAGGTTCTCCCAAGCTGCACCTTAAATCGTCATTTTCCTTTTCTCTTTTTAAAATTGATTCTATATTTGTATGTAAGTCATTAGATAAAATTTCAGGAATTTCATTTAAAAGATATTTACCTTCCAAGAATCTTCCTTCCCAACGAAATAGTCTTTTTGCTGTGGGATTAGTTAAAACTATTTTGCCTTTGGAGTCCAACAGTATTGCTCCATCTGCCATAGTAGCTATGAGTGACTGTTGCTTAATCTGAGCAGCTTTAAGTTCTTCAATATTTGCTTCATCATAATTCTCTAGTTGAGAAGCCATTCTGTTAAAACCCGTAAGTAATTCACCTAGGTCACCAGTCATCGGTAAAGAGATCCTAGATTTGAAATTGCCTTTTGAAATTTCTCTAACTCCCTTTACTAATTCTCTTACAGGCCTGGTAATAGTTAATGCATTAAATACTGCGCCAAGAATGACTAAAACCCAAATAGAAATGAAAACTGCTATTGTCAATTCTCTTGTTAATGCAGCACTAGATAAAGCCTTTTTATTAGGTGTGACTCCCAAAGCTAATGTTCCAAGATACTTACCTTTCCATAACATTGGTACAAACACATCTGTAACTTGACCTTGGGGAGTAGCATGCTGTCTAACTAAAGGAAATTGAGGTCTCTTCTTTAATTCTGATGGTAACTTTAATCTTCTGGTTAATTGAAATTGATTATCTGAGCTTGTGGGTGTAGCACTAATTGGAATTCCAAGTTGAACAACATCTTCAGCATCAGTGAAAAAAATGTAACGTAAATTTCTACTTGATCTCCAAAACTTTTCTGCAACATTTGATATCTCTTTCTTTTGATTATTTGCAACTAGTTCAGTCACATTACCTGAAAGTAAAAGTCCTAGATCTCGTGCGTATCTTGTGTCATTCATGCCAGCATCTCTTTGAATACTATTAAGAGCAAAAAATGTTATGCCAGTCATTAAAAGGCTTACAACAAGAGTTGCTATAGCTAATAGTTTTGTTCTTAAACTAAAACCACTCCACCAAGTTAAAACTCTATTAGACCCGTATTCAGGACTATTATTATCAATCATTTCCTTTGAAGGAATAAGTTTTATTTTATTCGACTCATTGCTCTCTGTCATTTAATTACTCCTCTTAACCATTTTTTTTATTCTGACTTGATGACCAATATCTTTTCTATAATTTATTCCTTCAAAACTTATTTCTTTTAGATTTTTATAAGCCTTTTCAAAAACCTTATTAAAATCTTTGCCTTGACAAACAATACTAAGAACCCTTCCCCCATTAGTAATAAATTCACTATCGGAATTTAAAGATGTTCCAGAATCAAAGATTTGACAATCTTCAAAATCAATATTCCCGTAAGTTATCGGAAACCCTTTCTCGTAATTATGAGGATAACCTTTAGAAGTCGCAATTACACAACCGCTTACTTTATTAGGAATTCTAATTTTTTCGTTACCGACGAGATTACCCTTGGCACATTTTTGTAAAAGAATTACAAAATCTTTATCCATTAAGGGCATTATCGTTTGGCATTCAGGGTCACCAAATCTACAGTTGTATTCTATAACTTTTGGACCTGATTTTGTGATCATTAATCCAAAATATAAGACCCCTTTGTAGTCGATATTCTTTCGCAATAATGAATTAATTGTAGGCTCAATTATTTCTTTTGTAATACTTTCAAGATGAATTTTTGTCATAAGTGGAGTAGGAGAATAAGCTCCCATGCCTCCCGTATTAGGCCCTTCATCATTCTCATTAAGTCGTTTATGATCCTGAGCTGTAGGAAGTAAAACATATTTCTTCCCATCACAAAGAGCAAAAACTGAAACTTCTGGACCTTCAATTTTTTCTTCCAAAACAACTATTGCGCCAGCAGTACCAAATTTACCCTTAAATATTTCTTCCGTAGCATTTAAAGATTCTTCTTTTGATTCAGGTATGAAAACTCCTTTTCCTGAAGCTAATCCGTCAGCTTTTACTACTAATGGATTTGGAGATCTAAAAATAATTTCTTTTGCTTCTTTTAATGACTCGACTTTCCAAAAATTTGCAGTGGGAATATTTGCCTCTTTCATAAATTCCTTTGCCCAAGATTTACTTGATTCTAATTTTGCTCCATCTGCTCCTGGACCAAATACATCAAAGTTATTTTTCCTAAGAACATCCCCTAAACCTTCTGCTAAGGGAGTTTCTGGTCCTATTACTATTAAGTCAATATTTAGATATTTGAGTTTTGAGGTTAATGCTTTAATATTATTTAAATCTAGGCTAATTCTCTCAGATTTATTTATTTTTTTTGACCCGGCATTACCTGGAAGTAGATAAATCTTTTTAACTAATTCATTTTTTTGTATAGCCCATGCTAATGAATTTTCTCGACCACCATTACCAATTATTAATATATTCTGTAATTTACTAGAATTTTTTTTATTAAATGAATTTATACTCATGAATTAGTTATTTATCTATAGTGGGCGTTGGAGGGTAAATCAGTTAAAATTGTGCTATTTGATCTATATAAATATGTATTTAATTAGATAATAATCCGATTATATTCAATTTTTGTTCTCAAAGGGGTTTTTAATGGATAGTAAATTAAAGTTTATTTACGAAGGCAAAGCAAAAAAAATATTTGCTTATGAAGATTCAGATAAAGTAATTATTGAATTTAAAGATGATGCCACAGCTTTTAATGCATTAAAGAAGGCTCAGTTTGAGGGCAAAGGGGAATTGAATTGTCTTATAAGTTCAAAAATATTTGAGTTTCTTACCGAAAACAATATACCAACTCATTACATTGGCCTAAAGAATAATAATTCAATGATTGCGCATAAAATAAAAATCATACCCCTTGAAGTTGTTCTAAGAAATACGGCATATGGTTCTCTTTGTAAACAGACTACGATTAAGCCAGGAACAATTTTGGAAAGACCCTTGATTGATTTTTATCTTAAAAACGATACTCTTAATGATCCCCTTCTAACAAAAGATAGAATTAATTTATTGAAGATAATTGATCATGAAGAATTAGACTTTATAACTGATATGACATTAAAGATTAATAAACTTCTCAAAACATTTTTCTACAATATCAAATTAGATCTTGTAGATTTTAAATTAGAATTTGGTTATAAACCTAATGGACAAATCGTTTTAGGCGATGAGATCAGTCCTGACAATTGCCGATTATGGGATCTTAATCAAAAAAATGGTACAATAGTAAGTCTCGATAAGGATAGGTTCAGAAATGATTTAGGTGGCTTTATTGAAGCCTATAGTGA
>QCVU01000063.1 GCA_003210275.1 Prochlorococcus sp. AG-686-M10 | reverse complement strand
TAATTGATAACTACTTTTGCTCCTTCTCGATGAAATGATTTTGCTATTTCAGCACCCAATCCTCGTCCTGCACCTGTTATTAGAACAGTCTGTTTTTCAATGGGTAAATTCATAAATTTTATGGATAGAGCAAAACTACTCTAATTTTTTAATTTGACTTTAAAGTAAAAATATCTATATATCAAATATCATATTTCATATCTTTCGATTAATAGATTTACTATTGTGATTTAAATCACCTTTATAACAATAAATTATTTACTCTATTTTAAAGCATAAAAAAAGACCCTTATTAGAGGTCTTTTTTAGGCTTTACTAAATCAAGTGTTTCCTTGTTTCCACTGTTTTACTAAAACCTCTCCTTCACACATTCATATAATGCCATAGATTTTCTTATAGCGGAAGGGGAAAAGGCATGTAATTTAATTGTCACATGTGCAAGTTATGAATTTCAGTTATTATTTCAATAAAAAACACCCTAATTTAGAGAAAAGGGTGCTTAATTATCAGAAATTAGTGTGTGAGGAGTTTCTGATAATGATATGTTACTGGGAAATGGAATCAAATATCTAGAGTATTAATTACTAAAAATAATTTTATTAATAGTTTCTGATTTTCTCTCTAATGAGTACGAGGTTATTCATGACCTTTGCAGTTAATGGAAATCCCGTTCCCTATTTCCATGTCATGCGTCCAGATATTACTAGGATGAACGTATTTCAATATTAACATCGGCTCTTTCTAGCCGTGAGAGTAAAAATCCCTAAATATAATCAACTCGTCAAAGCAATTTAAGTCAGATCAATTATCAATAAGTGAAGGCTTTATCAGTGAATCAATTATGCTATTAATGCTTCCTGACTACTTACCCACTTTTACGTATTCAAGGTTGTACATGTATCTTTCACCATCGTCATTACTATCATCGTCATCATCGCCAAAAGATGAGATTAAAACGTAGACTCCAGTGAGTCCTAATATCATTGAAAGATAGAGAATTGGGTCGGTCATATTTGTTCCTTGTTTAAAAAGTATGGTTGATTTCTACAGCTTCCGCGGCAGTCTCATGACAACCATGCAATTACTCTAGGAAGTCTTAATTATTCACTAAGTATTTATACATACCTAATCCCGAACCTCATCGTTCCTTAACCCGTACAAAGTTCATATCACAAATCTAAAAACTCTAAATAAACGAAATGATGATTAAAAGTAGTAAATGATTATTTATTACCAAACCACTTTTGTTTTACGCCAACCTTGAGAAAGTAATCTTTCATAGATCTCTCTAGCTAAATCTATTTCTACAGAAACTGTTGTTGTCATTACTGGAGGTTCTTTCCCTAAGACTCCAACTAATTTTCCAGAGTCAATAAACATATACTCGAAAACTTCCTCAATACTCTTATCGTTCTTTATGAATCTTTTAACTTGTGATCTATTGGAATTTATTAGCCAATGTTCCATTATTTATTTATAAATATATAAGCGGAATATAGATAAACCAAGAAAGCGCCAATAGCAAAAAAGCTTCCATATATTAGAAAATTCCAAATCCTAAATAATTTAGGTTTTTCGTATTCTGTTTCTTCTTTTTTAGTAATCATTTACTTTCTCGCTCTTTTCTGGCTGCGTTTCCTTTAGCTCTTAGTACTAGAATTATAGTCAGGGCAGTACTTAGTATTCCAGCATCTATTAATAAATGAGGAGAAATATTCATTAGCCGATTAATGAAATGAGTAAAGTCATTATCTTTTCAGCTATAAATCTTTTATCCATTAAAAAAAAGGAACTAATTTCCCTTTATTTTAGATCGACTGTCAATAATCTGTTTATTTTAATAAGTGTGTTTTATAACCTAACTTTATCTCTAATAATTTATGGTTGTTTTCAGTTGAATCCCAGCAACTGCCTCATGACAACCATTAATCAATCCTAGGACTGCTAATTAAATAAAAGTCTCGAAACTCAGTCCTCTTCCCGTACCTTATTCTTCCTTTAACCGTACATGCTGATACACACAAATGATAGACGTCAGTAGTTAGAACATAGATGTAGTAAGTAGGAGGAAATGATGGATAAAAGAGTTCCTTATACAATTATTCCTAAATACTTAAAGACTGTTAACGATATAGATAATGGAGCAAATATCAAAGTGATTTACTGGAAACTTAAGTGCGAAGAGAACCCTTCGTACCGCGGCTGCGAAATTTAAAATATTGCTATGGCATATATGAGTTATTAAACCAGCTCAAGTTTATAAATAATATCTTTGCAATTATTAGCCTTATCCCACTCCCTTGCCCATACAGTATCTAACATCCCTGAAAACTCTTCTAAACTTTTAACTGTATAAAAGGATGAGACCTATGATCATTAATTTTGACTAACTCATAATCTATTACGATCCCTTCTCCCTGTTCTTTTACCCATTGATTAACTGTCTGCTCATAATACTGAAAAGAGCAATCGAAGGTACAAACTATAAATAACTTTTCCATTAAAAAAGGAGCTAGTTGCTCCTTAGTGTAGATCGACTTTCAATCACAAAAGTATTGAGATTTTACTTATTAACAGTTGTAGGAAGTCCGACAGCAGATGCCGCAACTACATAAAGAATTGCAGGTTCATTTCCTATATTTTCAACAAAATGTTCATCGCCATTATTGCTCTCTATAAAAGATTGCTTTGATGAAAAGTAATTTATAACATCTCCCCTTGTATGCTTCAATTCTCCCTTGGCAAGAAGTACAACCATTGGTGCTGGATGTGTGTGAATTGGAGTCTTTGCACCAACAGGGATAATTACCTTGAAGAATCTAAGCTCGGCCTGCTTCCACCTAGGGTAAGAAATCTTTTCACCTCCCAGACCATTTGTACTTTGAATAAGAGGTATTACTTCAATCTTTTCTTGAGCTTTAGCAATTTCCAAAGGTAGAAAAACTGATGAAATTGTTATTGCTGAGATTAAAAGATTTCTAAATTTTTGCATAAAAAAAGGAGCTGATTACCCCTTATTTTATATTGACTGTCAATAATTACACCTTGTAATAAGGTATCGCAAGTTGCAGATGGTTAAAAAGAAAAGAGCTAAAAGTTAATCAATAACTTGAAAGGTTTAATGGCAAAAGATCGGAGGGTTTTATTTCGGATAGCAGTTGCATTGAACGTGCTTATGTTACTGGTGATAATAGTTCTGGTTTTAACTTAATTGCTGAAAACAGGTGGGTGATTAAAACATTTTTGAAAGTGGCAAGCTTTTTATTTTACGCAATTCTTATAACCTTCTATTTTTGCTAATTCCGTAATACTTAAACCAGTTTCCTTTAAAAGTGTTTCTCCGATATTATCCCCCTCGAATTTATTTAAAGCAGCTTTCTCCGAGAGACTTATGCATGTGTTTTTATATTTTGCTTCTTTAATCACCGGTGACACATACCAACCTAACAAGATTAAAAAGCCTCCAAGAGTAACTACTCTTCGATGGTTTTTCCACCATTGATAAAATTTATTAGTCATAAAAAAAAGAGGATTTTATCCCTCTAATATAGATCGACTGTCAATCAATCAAATTATCCCATCGCAGCGACAGCATCCGCAACCTGCTTATTTCTTTGAATGACTTCTTCATCATTCAAAACAGCAGTGATATTCCACTCAAGGCCGAATTTTGCTCTCCATACTCCGAAATGTTCAGATATTGCCAGGTGATTATCAGCTTTTAGAGTCACAAAAACCTCTCCGGTTTCAGGAGCATGGAATCTGGTAACTAATTCAAACCCATCAAATTTATCCATAGGTGCACCGGAATCAATATATTGCTCAAACATTTTGTAACCTTCAGCTTGAGAGATTCCATCAGGAATTAATCCATGAACGTGATAATAAGCCATATAAAAAAATAATTATCTAACTATTAATTTAAAACTAATAACTCAGGAAGCCTTTAATTTGTCTCTAAATTTAGATTTTTCAGAGTTTATTTCTAAAAATCAATCTTTGATTTTGTATTACATGTACCGTTTAGTTATTTTTTGCTAGCTATTAATTGGATATGACTTATTTTGCTGATCCTAATCATATTGAATATGACGAATGGTTCGATGAGAATATTGATCCCCGGGACCTGTTGGATTATTCAAATGAAAATGAATTTAGTGATTCAGTACATGAAAAGTTTTATAGGATGTCAACTTTGAATTTAACCATTAGTTCCTCTGACAATTTTAACCAATAGAATAATTAAATAATGCTCTACCTTAAGATTCAATAGTTGTAATAAATGCGAAGGCATAGATGAGAATTTTAGGGCTTGAAGAATTGAGAATTAAATAGAGAGAGGGAGCGTTGGGGGCATTAACACGCAATTAGTCAGAATATGTCATTTCAGCTATAGTTTGAATCATAAACTTTATAAGACTGCACGAAACCGTATATTTTTTTACCTAAGTAAGATTATATTTCTAGTGTCAAAATCTAACTTAACTTTTCCCAAAGAAGATAAAGATTTGAAAACTAGTTTTTATTATCAACTATTGCTGTGCTCGTTGAAATTAATTTCCAACCTGCCAAATTACGTTTTTTAATAATAACTTCAATTTCACTTTCTTGTCTTTGAGTATTAGTATTACCAACTGCGTAATAGATATCAAGATCATTTTCTACATATGCCATTTTTATCTTTCAAGGTTTATTCAAGATTAATATTAAGCAATATTCGATCGATACCTGAATGTTTTAAATAGTTTTTTAAAAACAAACGATTTATAATATTCCCTTCATCTTAAATAACGATTGGATTGTTTTTATAAATAGAGGAATAGTTGTGACTTTTGATATTAAATTCACCCTCTGAAAGATAAAAAGTGATGTAAATAACTTTTTTGAAGATAATTAGTTTAAAACTAATCCACCATCAACAATTAAATTTTGACCAGTTACTGCTCGCGACCAAGGGGATGCAAAAAATAATACGGCATCTGAAAAATCCTCTATTGTTGTAACTCTCCTTAACGGTGTGATACTAGAAATATATTCAAAAACACTTTCCGGAGTTCCCTTGCTGGCATCAGTTATTTTCAATAATCCTCCTGAAACCATATTTACTGTAATGTTAAATTGGCCAAGATCTATCGCTGCTGTTCTTGTAAGTGATAATAATCCGCCTTTAGCAGCTGTGTAATCATGATAGGGGATTACTGGATTTTGAAATAAATTAGTTCCAATAGTTATTACCCTTCCAAAAGAATTATTTTTCATATTTGGAGTAAAAATATTCAGTAGATTTAAAAATCCTTTTTGAGTAGTTTCGATTTGGTTTTGAAAATCTTGCCACTCTATGGTATCTATTTTTTTTCTTTGATCACCATTAAAGATAAAGTCATTTATTGCATTATGGAT
>QCVU01000062.1 GCA_003210275.1 Prochlorococcus sp. AG-686-M10 | reverse complement strand
TAGATTCTATTTTTAATTGGGCTGCTGCTTCATCAATTAAATCTATCGCTTTATCTGGAAGGCACTTATCGCTTATATATCTATCTGCAAGTCTCGTAGAACAATTAATTGCTTCTTCGGTAATTCTGATGCCATGGTGTATTTCATATTTCTTTTTGATACCTTGTAAGATTTTGGCACTTAACTCAACTGATGGCTCATTAACTAATATCTTTTGAAAACAATTATTTAATGCCTGATCTTTTTCAATACTTTCTCGAAACTTTTCAGGAGTTGTTGTCCCTATGCATCTCAGGTCACCTTCAGTAAGTAGGGGTTTTAAAATATTGCTTATGTCTGTTGTCGATCTATTAGAACTTATTATTGTATGAATTTCATCAATAAATAAAATAATGCCCTGATTGGAGTCTTTTATTTCATTAAGTATTAAGCTTAGTCTTTCCTCCAATTGACCTCTAAATTTTGTTCCAGAAACTAATGCTCCTAAGTCAAGAGAAATAATTTTTAAGTTTTTTAATGAATCAGGAACTTTTTTTTCTACTATCAATTGAGCAAGTAATTTGGCAATAGAAGTTTTACCAACGCCTGGATTACCAATGAGGATAGGATTATTTTTGCTTCTTCTAGATAAAACTCTCATTAAGTTATTAATCTCATCTTCTCTCCCTATAACTGGGTCTAGTAAACCTTTTTCAGCAGATTCTGTTAAATCTTTTCCATAAAGAGACAGTGCATTATCTTCAATTTTTTGCTTGGTTTTAATTTTAAGATTACTTTTCGGTGAAGGAATGATGGCTTTTGATTCCTTTATTAGCTCCTCCTTATCACTTTCATTGATAGATTTATTGATTAAAATATTATCTTTGTCAGATATATTTTTTTTATTTTCTATGTAATTTTTTCTTTGAATAATATTAGGGGATAATTTTAATTCTTCTTCTAATTGTTCTACTGAAAGATCCCCCTCTTGAAAAACATAATTACCTATTCTTAAATCACTACCTAAAGCAATTAACAAATGAGGAATCTCTATTAAGTTTGACCCCCACTGTGTTTTTATTTTATTTGCATTATCTAGTAAAATTTCTAGCTCTTCACCAATAGTAAAAATATCTGAATCATTTATTGGGGTTTCTTCTAAAAAATCTTCAGTTATGTCTAGAACTGTATTTTGATCTATTGATAACTTTTCTATAAATGAAAAAAATTCACTTGAGGTGAACAAAGTATGAATAATGTGTTCAATATTAAATTCACTATGATCCCACTTCTTTGCAGTTTCTTCTCCTAATAGAAGAAGATTCCAACTTATATCACTAAAAAGTTCCGGATTTGAGGTAAGAGTTTCTCTCATGAACTATACAGAATTTATGCTTGATAATTTATGTTTATCTTTACTAAGAATAACTTAATGATAATTTAGAATTTTTTTAAATTATTAAGATGAAATTAAAAAATTTTTTTTTAATAAAATGAGTTTTGAGTTTTGTTAGAAAATTTTTATAATTTAATAGATAATTGGTATAAGGTTTAAGGACTTGTTTTGAAATCAAAAAAAATTATTTAATTATCTTCTTTATATTTCAGATATTAGCCAAATACTTCAGCTATTTATAGGATTTAAATAGTATTAATTAAATTGTGAAAGAAACTATTGATTTCCTTATTGACACTATTGAAGCCAGGCAAGTGCTTGATTCAAGAGGAAACCCCACTGTAGAAGCTGAAGTATTTTTAGAATGTGGTGCGGTTGGCAGAGCAATAGTTCCTAGCGGTGCAAGCACTGGTGCTCATGAAGCACATGAATTAAGAGATGGCGGGACAAAATATATGGGGAAAGGGGTCCTAAATGCTGTTAATAAAATTCATGAGACAATTTCTCCTGCCCTATGTGGATTATCTGCTTTAGATCAAACAAGCATTGATAACTTAATGATTGAAATTGATGGGACTCCTAATAAATCTAGTTTAGGGGCTAACTCAATACTTGCAGTGAGTCTAGCTAATGCTAGAGCCGCTTCAAACGCTTTGGATATGCCGTTATATAGATATCTTGGAGATCCACTATCTAATCTTCTACCAGTACCACTGATGAACGTAATTAATGGTGGGGCTCATGCACCTAATGGTCTTGATTGCCAAGAATTCATGCTTGTACCTCATGGGGTAAAAACTTTTAGTGAGTCATTAAGAATGGGTACTGAAATATTTCATTCACTGAAATCTTTGCTTGATAAAAAAGGCTTATCTACTGCTGTTGGGGACGAAGGTGGTTTTGCTCCAGAATTGTCATCTAGTGAAGCAGCAGGAGATTTGCTTTTAGACGCTATTCAGAAAGCAGGATTTATTCCAGGTGAACAAGTATCGTTAGCATTGGATGTTGCTAGTACTGAATTTTATAGGGATGGATTCTATAAATATGAAGGAAAAGATTTAACTAGTTCTCAAATGATTTCTTATCTTTCAAGTTTAGTTTCAAATTATCCAATAGTTTCTATTGAGGATGGATTAGCAGAAGATGATTGGGAGGGTTGGTCAGCCTTAAATAAAGAAATTGGAAATAAAGTGCAGTTAGTCGGAGATGATTTATTCGTTACAAATACTGAAAGATTAAGAAAAGGAATATTAGAAAAATCCGCAAATTCAATTTTAATCAAGGTAAATCAAATTGGAACATTAACTGAAACTTTAGAAGCTATGGATCTAGCTAAACGCGCAGGTTTTACAAGTGTTATTAGTCATAGAAGCGGTGAGACTGAGGATACAACAATTGCTGATTTATCAGTAGCAACGAGATCTGGTCAAATTAAAACTGGATCTTTGAGTAGAAGTGAAAGAATTGCTAAGTACAACAGGCTGTTACGGATTGAAGAAGAGTTGGGAACTCAAGCCAAATTTGCTGGTGATTTAGGATTAGGTCCAAAGAATATATAGTTTTTATTGCTTTAGCTTTTCTATTCGTGATCCTTTCCTCATACTTAGTTGACACTTAACCCACTCGATACTTATTGGGGTTGCAAAAATTAAAGGTAAGATCGCAAAATTATTTTGGTTGTTAGTTACTAGTAAAGCCGAGGCTATTGTCAAACTTCCTATAAGAATTGAATGACCTAATGATTTTTGAGCAGTAAACATTTTCTTAAATTGTCTATCAGATTCGCCCATCCTTATTTGAAGTTGTAAATCACCCTGCTCTAATCGCTCTAAGCTCTCATCAATTCTTTTTGGGATACCTACCGCCTTTGAACCTAATTCCCCAACTTGTCTACCAAATTGATTAATTAAATCGTTAGGTGTTTGGTTATTAGAAGTCATTAAATCAATTAGATAAGGTTTGGTAATTGATACAAGGTTAAACCCTGGATCTAACATCCTACCAACCCCTTCAAAAGTTGATAGTGCTCTCATTACAAATATTAAATCAACTGGTAGTTGAAAAGGAGTTTCATAAACAAGTTCGTATAAGTCCCCAGAAAGTTTTTCAATGATATTAGGACTGAATGGTGGAGTTAAAGCTTCTTTAAGCATTAATCTAACTAATCTTCTAACTGGACCTACATCTATATCTTTAGAAATTAAACCCGCTTGCTGGAGTTGAGTTACTAGTGATGAGGCATCTCTTAATGCTGCAGATTGAACCATAGATCCTAAGCTTGCTTGTAGATTATTTGAAATATTACCCATCATCCCAAAATCATAAAAAATTAATTTGCCTGAATTTGAAACGGCTAAATTACCTGGATGAGGATCAGCATGAAAAAAACCATAATTTACGAGTTGTTTTAAATAGCTAATTGCACCTATTTCTGCAATCTTTGATAAGTCAATATTCTTAGATTTTAATTTTTCAATATCACTTATTTTTGTACCTTCTAAATAACTTAAACAAAGAACTTTTTCGGTGCTCAAGTTCCAAATCACCTCAGGAACTTCTACATTTTCATCATCAAGAAATTGCTGCCTAAATCTTGCGGCATATTGAGCTTCACATTTAAAATCTAGTTCTTTCATAAGAACTTTCCTACACTCTTTTGCTATTGCAACCCAATTTCTTCCTCGACTCCAGTTCTTATTCTTTTGGATTATGAAAGCAATTTGTTGCATTATGTTCAAATCGATGATGAATAAATTCTTCAGATTAGGTCTTTGAACTTTAAATACAACTTCTTTCCCATTTTTTAAAGTTGCTTTATGAACCTGAGCTAACGAAGCTGATCCAATTGGATTAGAAGTAATTTGGTTGATTTCTGAGAACTTATGTCCTAATTCTCTTTGGATAATTTCTTCAACTTTCGTATATGAAAACTGAGGAACTTGATCTTGTAACTTTGATAATTCTTGTATCCAAGTATTCGGTATTAAATCAGGCCTCGCAGATAATAGTTGGCCAATTTTTATAAAAGCGGAACCAAGTTCAATTAATTGATTAGTAAACCACCTAGCTCTTTTTATTTGAACTTTATTTTTTTTATCTCTATTAGTTCGAAAAATTTTAAATATTAAATTGTCTAGCCATAAATTAACCAAAAGTAAAATAAGTATTTTCCAAATAAGAAATCCTCTTTTGATTTTCTTTATTTGATTTTTTAATTTATGATTGCTCATTGAATTGTATTATTAATACTTATATTAAGATGATCAATTTTTCCTTTAATATCTTTTATTTCTTTAAGAACATCACTTAAGTATGGATCTTGATTAGATACTGAAGTATCAGCATTCCTAACCTTACTTACTTCAGTTTCCATTCTTGCAGCTTCTTCAATAATTGAATCTTTTAGCATTTCAAATTCTTTTTTTAATTTTTCTGGGGCATCTTGAGCAATATTTGTAGCTTCTTCAATTTTTTCTACAACAATTTCGTTTAATTTTTCCGTTACCTTTTTAATAGCTGCCTTTAAAAGGAAATCAGAATTGGTCATAAACGATATTTAAAGCCTTTTAGTAATTCTTAACTTTCATTGAGTTAATAATAGATCAAATAAGAACAAATCAGGTAATTAATTTCCTTAAAGATTGATCTATTCTTGTTTTCCCTATGTAAGTTTGTATCTATATTCTGCTTTTTTCTTTTTTTTCTTCTAACTTATATTTATGTTAAAAGGTTAGAAATTTCAATAGTAAATTTTTCTATCCAAAAACTCATATAATGATTGATTAAAAGGAGTTTTATTAAATTGGAAATTACTGAGACAGATGTTGCTATTATTGGCGGTGGACCAGCCGGCTGTACTTGTGCACTGTACACATCTCGTTCTAATCTAAAGACTGTCATAATAGATAAAAATCCATCTGTTGGTGCTTTAGCAATAACCCATCAGATTGCAAATTATCCAGGAGTATCTGTCGATATTAGCGGTGAAAAATTGCTTACCTTGATGAGAGAACAAGCTGTTCAATATGGTACAGATTATATAAGAGCTCAAGTTTTTGGTATTGATGTGGGTGAAAATTGGAAGACAGTTTATACGCCTGAAGGAACTTTTAAAGCTAAAGCTCTTGTACTAGCGAGCGGAGCTATGGGTAGACCTGCTTCTTTTAAAGGTGAGGCAGATTTTTTAGGCAAGGGTGTAAGTTACTGCGCTACTTGTGATGGTGCTTTTTATAAAAACAGAGAAGTTGCAGTTGTTGGGGCAAATAAGGAGGCAATTGAGGAAGCTACTGTTCTTACTAAATTTGCTT
>QCVU01000061.1 GCA_003210275.1 Prochlorococcus sp. AG-686-M10 | reverse complement strand
TGTATCAGATCTATATTTAATTGCCTGTTTTGATATTGGCATAGGATAAGAATCCATTTTTTCTGAAAGAAGATGTAAAAACTCTTCCTCATATTCTCCAAAGTTAAAAGCATCCTTAGTATGCGAAACTTCAAAACCTTCAAGGTGAAGTTCTCCAAAAATCCTCAACGATTGAAAAGAGTTGGCTTCTTTAAAAATTTCCTTTGGTTTGTATTTATCTTCATCAGAACCCTCAATTAATCTATATCTACGAAAAAGACTCAAACCTGCTTGAGCGAAAGATCCCTTCTCTCTAATAGCTACAAATCCTGAAACTGAGGCGCCATTACTTAAGGAGAATGAGATCGTCTTTTTCCATTCGATAATTTCATTTTTATCTCCTTCTGGCCATGCCTCAACAGCTTTAAGTACAGGAGGTCCTTCGAAGTGAAGATTTTGTTCATTAAATGAAATTTCTAATTTATTACTCCGCAAATAGCATCTATAAATAGAACTTAAATGATCTTTTATTTTTTTTATTGTGCTTCCACGAAGTTTATTATGAAGATTATTTAATTCAATTTTTGTAAATCCCTTTTTTGATTTTGAGTTATTTACTTCTGGAGTTAATTTTCCATTTGTTTTTTCAACTTCATCTAAATCAAAAGTATATTTATATTCGAAATCAGAATCTATTGCTTGTGTGGTAACTTTCCAGTTTGGAGAAAACCATATAGATGCAGATTTCATTCCCATTCCAAATTCTGATAAACCACTCCTATCAGAAGGTGGATTACCTGCGGTGAAAGCCCTCTGATGTTCAGAATCTGATATGCCAAAAGCATTATCTTCAATACTTAAAAAATCATCATTAGGTTCGTAAATTATTTTTACTTTACATACACTTCTTGTTGTCCCATATTTACCATCTTTAGATAAAAAACTTTGAAGACTATTATCAATAAATTCTGCGATAGCAAACCAAGGCTTATATTTTAAGTGTTTAAAAACCTTATAAACACCCATCCCAGGCTGTATTTCAATACTTTTATTAGTCATGCCGACAATATACCAGAAGTCTTATTTTTTATTTGTAAAGGAATAACATTTTCTTTCTTAGATTTCCCATAAGCTAATAAATTTTTTGCTACTAATTTTGCTACTTCCACATGAACCGCATTACCTAAAGCATTAAAACCAGCATTTGAATTTTCCAATAGTTTCATTTTATCTGGGAATCCAAAAGCCCTTGCTAATTCTCTCTTTGTAAGATGTCTTCCCATTGGCCCATAAATAGGGATTTGATTAGCATTAATTGAAACCACTGTAGGTATGTAACTTGGATTACTAACCCTCAAGCCACTCGGTCTAAATTGTATGGTGTGATTCCAAATATTGCTGCTCTTTGATAATTTCCAATTCCACTCTAATTTTCTATAAGTGTAATCCAAACCTCTAATATCTTTCACAACATTTGAGTCAATATATTTTTGGAATTTTGACAACCATTCCCTATTACTATCAATAAACTTAATCTTCCATAAAGGAAATCTTGAAACTTTTTCTCTTGCATAAGGTGGAAGATTCTTTAATTTTTTTTCAATTTTGTCCAGTGTTAATCCTTTTTCCAAAAAATATTGGTAGGGAGTTTGAGAAACATAGGGATAATCAGCATCTATTTCTTCCAACCATAATGGAGTAGTTGTCATCAAGTCTCTATGTTTATTTGGCAAACAATCTATAAATTTATTCCAAAGATTTATTGCCTTTATTCCTTGTACATTGATATTACAATTTTCTAAATCAATTAACTTATCCCTTTTCCTTTTTTTGTCTTTATTAGTCAATAAAATTTTTTTAAGTTTTGGACTTACATCATTAGATATAGGGAATGGATCTTTTGGCAAAAACTCTTGAGAACCAATTGCAAAAAACCTATCTCTTTTTTGAGGGAATCCATATTGACTAGGTGATAAATGTTTGGCTGACTTACCCTCATCCACGGAATCTGAGGTGGATCTAACGCAATACCCCAATTCAGTTAAAGCACTCTTAACTTCTCTCCAACTTTCTCCTTTATTGTGTTTAGCAAAATTTGGTACATTTTCAAAGATAAAATATTTCGGACGAACTCTTTTTAAAATATTGAGCACATAAAAAATACAATCACCTCTTTTTTTATCATCAAAACCTAATTGTTTTCCACTTTTAGAAAATGGCTGACATGGAAATCCTGCCACTAAAACATCATGTTCTGGAACTTGAGTCCAACATTCTGAAATATCGCCAAAAATAATAGATTTAGAAACTTTGTGGTTTTTATGATATAAATTTCTCAAGTTAACATCAATTTCGCTCACAAATACGCACTCACCACCAAGAGAATCAAGGGCGTAATGAAAACCACCTAATCCAGCAAACAAATCAACAAATTTAAATGAATCCATATATCAAAGCGTTCTTTAAAATTTACAAGTTTTTAATTTCTTATCAACCTAATATCAAGCTTCTTTAATAAAAAAAAGACTTTAAATCTAATAAAGATTCTAATAATCAATTCATAAGCACCTATATATAGTACGTGCATTATGTGTTTACACACATACCCACGTAATTTATATAGGTGTTTAAGTTGAGGATGATTGTGATTTATTGCTCCTACTTACAATGATGATGTATACACATCCAGTAAGTAGTACCAGTCAATTTCTTGTCTTTACTTCTTCTCCCCCGTGTATTATGGTGGGGTTGCGCGATTGACTGCTATCAAAGGGATCTCAGGTATCAACATTTTACTTAGAATTCATATATATTTAGTAAATATTGTCTTTATTAATGCCACTATCATCGTACCGAATGCACCGAATTTATCTCGCAGCGACCATGAATTATGGTCTTGGTTCTGATGATCCTGAAGAGTTGGCCTACTACAACAAAATCAGAAAAGAGATGAATGAGATGAAAAAGGAACCAGTTAAAAAAGGGATACCCCTTGATTGGGATACCCCCGAAGAAATAAATAAATGAATCTCAATATTTTTTTATTAATTGATGGGAGTCTGATGCTTATAGGACTACCTTTACTGATGATCCTAAAGGGCAAAAAGAAGACTCCCTAAGCTGTTTATTTAACTGCGAAAGTTACTCCCATAACGGCAGTAATGTCTTTCTTGATAGTTGAAGTATCATAAGATCCCCAGCTGCTAACTCGGGTGGAATTTGGAACTGTAATCTGAAAAACTCCAGTATTCACTTTCTTCAATCCGCCCACTTCAGAGCCCGCCTGAAGAGCGATAGCTTCAGCTCTTACTCTTGCATCCTTTGCTGCCTTTGCAAGCATGTCAACGCGTTTATCAGCAAGCTTGGAGTAAGTAAATTCAGGTCGGCTTGGCTTAACCCTTACCCCCTTCCCAAGCAATTCTGTTATCTGACTATGAGTCTTCTGGATGTTATAAACATCCCTACTTTCAATCTCAATATTCTGATAAGTAATCCATTCAGTTCTAATGATTTCATTTGTCTTAGGATGTTTGGTTTTATATTCACTTATACTCGCAGGTCCAAGATAAACATCCTGCTTTACACTGTCCTCAATTCCATTGGCATTAAGGAATTCCATTGTCTTATTAATGGACTGCTTATGCTTGGTGAATGAGTCAATCTGGGTTTTACCTGAGGTCTTTACCTGGACTGACCATTTTGCAATATCACTCTCAAAGCTCTCTGTACTGGCACCTGTAACAGTGATGGTATTCTCAACAGTTCTGAACCCCCTCACGAGGACCGTAGAGGCGCCTATAAACCCTCCGAGAGATAAGACAGCCATTGCGAAAACAAGTGGCGGGGTGCGGCGTATGATACCCAGAGAATCGCTCGGCAGCGACCTGAGTTTCTTAATAATTTTCATTGTCTATAAGTATGTGTGTAGGAACTTTTTAACAGCTGAACAAAAAGGAAAAATATTAAAAAATCCCTGATCTCAAATCCTTCAGTTCTATAGCGCCATTAAGGGAAACATCTAATTTAGATGTGCCAATTTTGGAGTCGGTTACTAATATTGCCAAATGAAATAATGATTCGCAAGAAGTATATTTGTATTATGAGAATAGTTATTTAAAGCTGAACAAAATATTTTTAAAAACCCTCAATAAAAAACTATGGAATTATTTACAAGAGAAACTATTGGGAACTACACGAGTGATCCATATGCAAAAAATGACCATAAATATTCTCAAGAAATGCAAGAAATAAGAAAAGAATTACGCAAGCTAGATCAAGGAACCAAAAAAGATGGAGGCGTTGTTGACTGGAATCGTATGTTAAATGATTTTATTTGAGGAGGTAAAAGATAAAGGTAAAATAATTTTCAAATTCTAAAAACTTTTTCTTATCTAAACAAATAATTTTGAATAGTTATTTAGAACTATAATATTATGAATTATCGATTCAAGAGATAATAATATTTATGGAATGCGTATATTTAATTAAACATAATCAAAGTGGTCTTTTAAAAATTGGAATGACCAAAAATTGGGATTCCAGATCTAAGCAATTAAAAGTAGGAAGCGTTACTTCAAAGATTAAATTAGTAAGTTGCAGAAATAGTGAAAAGTGGGAAAAAGTTCTTCATGCAATGTTTAAACATAAAAGGATTCCTCAATCTGAATGGTTCCAAATTACAGAACAAGATGCTCTTGCGAAAATGAATTGGTTAGCCGATAAGACTAATCAAAAAATGATAATAGGAAATTGGCATCTTGCTGAGGCTGGTCATTATTACAGGAGAAGAAAAAGTAGATATGAGAATTGGTATACAGAAACAAAATCAGCTATGGAGCATAATAGAGATCTTAATAATCAGCTTGAAAGAGAGATCCAATATCAAATTAAAGAAAAAACGAGAGAATCCAGAATTGAGCCTGGTTATTGGCCATCAAAGGAAAATAAGAATGAACTTGTTTGGGCAGAAAAAGATCCTACTTATTTATCCCCTTCAATTGGATGTCTTGTATGGGCTTTTTTAATTATTGGCTTGCTTTACTTCTTTTCGACAGCTAATTTATTTGCTTTTTTAATAACAATATTTGCATCATTTCTATTTTATAGAAAAACTAATTAGTAAAAAATCCTCTCATTTAATCCCATCCATAAGGAAAGAATTTTCTGCATCCACCTGAATCAACAAAAAATCCTTCTGTCGCATCAATGATAGTTTTCATCTCTTTTGATAATTTCTGTCTTCCATATTGGCCCTCTTCTGTAAAAGGAATCGAATAATAATAACCTTGTGAAAGTG
Source organism: Prochlorococcus sp. AG-686-M10 (assembly GCA_003210275.1). Classification (GTDB taxonomy): domain Bacteria; phylum Cyanobacteriota; class Cyanobacteriia; order PCC-6307; family Cyanobiaceae; genus Prochlorococcus_A. Next base: position 537 of record QCVU01000061.1, on the reverse strand, counting down.
ATGGCATCAATGCTCTCAATTTCCCAGGTTTTCTTTCTTCTTTTAAAGTCGCTCTTCCTAATTGATTTCCAACAAAATTCATAAAATGTCCTGTTCTTATCTCTTTTGTATTTTTTGTTCTTTCCTGATAGTTTTTTTCTTCGTTTAACAATTCAGGTGAATATGACATCGCAGTGTAATATTGACCTCCGTATCCATTCCAGATACCTACATAGAAACCTAATGAAGGTTTATTTTTATAATTTAGAGTTCCTATCCCACCAGCGGATCCAGTATATTTTAAAGTTATAGTTACATCTGGTTCTACTTCACTTGTAAGAGTACAAATTTCTTTAGCCATTACTGGAGAAATAAAACCTAATAAAAGGGGTGCGAGTAATAAGCGTTTCATTTAAATATTTCTAGTTTGCCTTTCATAAAATAATCTACGTCTGCGAAACCAGAGGCTTTGGTAGTAATTCTTTTCAGCATCCAATTTGCTGCTTCTTTATGTAAAGGTGGTTGAGGTTTTTCAGATATTACGGAACAGCAGTACTC
>QCVU01000060.1 GCA_003210275.1 Prochlorococcus sp. AG-686-M10 | reverse complement strand
CTTATTAAAGTTTTTAAACTTTCATATAAGTTTTTTAAATGTATACATTTTGTAAGAGAACTTATCAATTAGTGCTTTAATCCAAAAGTTTATGCAAGCTTGAAGAATAAGCTCTAAGTATTTTCATGAGTAAAGTAGATCTTAATAAAGAGACTGGTCCTAGAGAAGTCTTTTGTGGCCTTACTTCAATAGTTTGGTTACACCGACGGATGCCAGATGCATTTTTTCTGGTTGTGGGGTCGAGAACATGCGCACATTTAATTCAAAGTGCCGCAGGGGTTATGATTTTTGCTGAGCCAAGATTTGGGACAGCTATTCTTGAAGAGAAAGATCTAGCAGGTCTTGCGGATGCTCATGAAGAGCTCGACAGAGTAGTCAATGATCTTATTTCTAGAAGGCCTGAAATAAAGACCCTCTTCCTTGTTGGTTCTTGTCCTAGCGAAGTGATTAAACTTGATCTCGCCACTGTTGCAGAAAAATTAAACTCCCGATTTTTAGGTCAAGTAAGGTTCGTTAATTATTCGGGCAGCGGGATCGAAACCACCTTTACCCAAGGCGAAGATGGAGCATTGAAAGCTCTTGTTCCCTTAATGGAATCTACAGATGATGAGAAACTATTATTAGTTGGGACATTAGCTAATAATGTGGAAGATAGATTTAAAAAGATATTTAATAATATTGGGATAAAGAAGGTTGAAAGCTTTCCTCCTAGGCAATCAACTGATTTACCTAAGATTGGAAAGAATACAAAGGTCTTGTTAGCTCAACCATATTTGAGTGATACGGTCAGAGACCTAAAGCATCGTGGTTGTGAAATAATTCAGGCTCCATTTCCACTAGGTGTAGAGGGAAGCACAAAATGGGTTTTAGCTGCAGCAGCTGCATTTAAACTTCATGAACTAAAAGTTCATGAAGTAATTGCTCCTTTAGCTAATAGAGCTAGGCAGGCAATAGAAAAACACAAAGAAATATTAAGAGGAAAAAAATTATTTCTTTTACCTGAATCACAGCTTGAAATTTCATTGGCAAGATTTTTACATAATGAATGTGAAATGGAACTCATTGAAGTGGGAACACCTTACTTAAATAGAGATTTAATGGAAGAGGAGCTTAATTTATTACCGGATGATACGAAAATTGTTGAAGGCCAGCATGTAGAAAAACAGCTTGATCGTGTAAGAGCTTCCAACCCTGACTTAGTAGTTTGCGGAATGGGTTTGGCAAATCCATTAGAAGCAGAGGGGATTAGTACTAAATGGTCTATAGAAATGGTGTTTAGTCCTATACATGGAATTGATCAGGCGGCAGACTTGGCTGGGCTATTTTCAAGGCCTTTAAAAAGGAATCAAATACTTACCTCTAAATCATTAGCAACACATTAAATTATGGAATTAACTCTTTGGACATATGAAGGACCTCCTCATGTAGGTGCTATGAGAGTTGCATCATCAATGAAAGATATTCATTATGTTCTCCACGCTCCTCAAGGAGATACTTATGCAGATCTTCTTTTCACAATGATTGAGAGAAGAGGTAAAAGACCACCTGTAACTTACACAACATTTCAGGCTAGAGACTTAGGAGGAGACACAGCAGAACTTGTTAAAAGGAATATTACTGAAGCAGTTGAAAGATTTAAACCAAAAACTCTTTTAGTAGGTGAAAGTTGTACTGCTGAACTAATACAAGATCAGCCAGGAGCTCTTGCTAAGGGGATGGGTTTTGATATCCCAATAGTGAACCTTGAACTTCCTGCTTATAGCAAAAAAGAAAACTGGGGTGCTTCAGAAACCTTTTATCAAATAATTAGAACTCTTTTAAAAGATAAGGTGAATGAAATTGAAAAGGTTAATCCTCAAAGATGGAAGTCTTTAGGTCGAAGACCTAAAGTAAATATATTAGGTCCTACGTTATTAGGATTTAGATGCAGAGATGATGTTATCGAGATTCAGCGTATACTTTCAGAGCAAGGTATTGATACTAATGTTGTCGCACCACTCGGTTCAAGTCCAGATGATATTGCAAGATTAACTGATGCTGATATTAATATTTGCCTTTATCACGAGATTGCTGAGACTTCTTGTGATTGGCTTAAACGTAATTGCGGAATGGAATATACCACTACCATTCCAATTGGCATAAAAAATACAATTAATTTTATTAACGAAGTTCATAAAAAACTCGACCTTCCATTAACGAATCAAGAAGAACTAGAGCACAAGTCAAAACTTCCATGGTATTCAAAGTCCGTTGACTCAAATTACTTGACGGGAAAAAGGGTTTTTATATTTGGTGATGGTACTCATGCTATTGCAGCCGCCAAAATTGCCAAAGATGAATTAGGTTTTGAGGTTGTGGGATTGGGAACTTACAGTAGAGAAATGGCAAGGCAAGTAAGAGCTGCAGCTAAGGATTTAAATATAGAAGCACTAATTACTAACAGTTACCTAGAAGTCGAAGATGCCATGAAAAAGGCATCCCCCGAATTAGTTTTAGGGACCCAAATGGAAAGACACAGCGCAAAAAGACTTGGTATCCCATGTTCAGTCATTAGTACTCCAATGCATGTTCAAGATGTTCCTGCAAGATATAGCCCTCAAATGGGATGGGAAGGAGCAAATGTAATTTTTGACGACTGGGTTCATCCTCTAATGATGGGTCTTGAAGAACATCTTATTGATATGTTCAAACATGACTTTGAATTCGTTGATGGCCATCAAAGTCATCTTGGTCATACTGCTACAAAAGGTCCTGAAAATAAAGAAAATCAGCAAACTAGAAGTAATATAAGTATTCAAAAGAAGGGAAATATTATTTGGACAGACTCTGGAAGAGCAGAACTTACAAAAGTTCCATTTTTTGTAAGAGGTAAAGTTAAATCTAATACTGAGAAATATGCTCTTTCAAAAGGTCTTCCTGAAATTAGCGACGAGACCCTATACGACGCAAAAGCATATTTCGGCTAGTCCTTACAAGAAAGTTATCATTTAAGCATGAGTATTTTGACTCATGATTAAAACAAAAAAGTCAAAATATCTAGTTATAAACATATATCTTGTATCTTTCATCTTGATAAATAACTATTTGTTGAGAAATACATTTTAAAAAGCATATACCTGCAAGAATATAGGTATTAATTGAGTTAATTAGTTTTAAATGACAAGTACAATAAATAAACCTCTTGATGGTGAAGGCAGTGTTCAAGTCAAGCAAGATCCAAAAGTTAATATTGAAGAAGGAGCGTTAGTAATCGCTGTTTATGGCAAAGGGGGTATAGGTAAATCAACAACCTCTTCAAATCTTTCAGCAGCATTTTCAAAATTAGGTAAAAGGGTTTTACAAATAGGGTGTGATCCAAAGCATGACAGTACTTTTACTCTCACTCACAAAATGGTTCCGACAGTCATTGATATTCTGGAAGAAGTCGATTTTCATAGTGAGGAATTAAGACCAACTGACTTTGTTTTTGAAGGCTTTAATGGAGTAATGTGCGTCGAGAGTGGAGGCCCTCCCGCCGGTACAGGTTGTGGTGGCTATGTAACAGGTCAAACAGTAAAGCTCTTAAAAGAGCATCATTTACTAGAAGATACAGATGTAGTTATTTTTGATGTCTTAGGGGATGTTGTTTGCGGAGGTTTTGCAGCCCCGCTACAGCACGCCAATTACTGTCTAATTGTTACGGCTAATGACTTTGATTCAATATTTGCAATGAATAGAATTGTGTCTGCAATTGCGGCCAAAGCAAAAAACTATAAAGTCAGATTAGGTGGAGTAGTAGCGAATAGATCCAAAGATACAGATCAAATTGATAAGTTTAATAAAAGAACTGGTTTAAAAACCATGGCTCACTTTAAAGATGTAGATGCCATTAGAAGATCAAGACTTAAAAAGTGTACAATTTTCGAAATGGAACCAACCGAAGATGTAATTGAGTGCCAAAATGAATATTTATCTCTCGCTAAAAATATGTTAGATAAAGTGGAACCACTTGAGGGTACTCCACTAAAAGATAGAGAAATCTTTGATTTATTAGGGTTTGATTAACTCCCTAAGCTAATCCAACCAATTTTCTAGTTAATTCATAAGTTTGTCTTGAAATATTTGAATCAATAATTCTCTTAGACAATTTTTGAGAAAAAGCTTTTCTCCCTAACTTTTGGCGATTTCCCCAACTCCAATGAACTGCGGGTTTAGCATATTCTTTAAGAGTAGCTACTTGAGCGACTCTTTCTCCAGCTAATCTTTGAGTTACATATCCTTTTGTGATAAATTTTTGAAAGATTGGGAATAAAAATCTAAACAGCCAAGGGGTATCTCTAAAGAGTTTTGTATCGGCCACACATCCAGGATATAGAGAATTAATAATTATTCTTTCTTTAGAATATTTTTTTGATAATTCTTGTACTGTTACCATATTGCAAAGTTTGCTATCTTTATAGGCTTTGCCTGGTTTAAATTTTTTTCCATTTGCCATACTAATCGGAGATAAGAATCCATTTTTAAATCCAGATAAATTACCGAGATCAGCTGGGGCAGGTATCGGAATTCTTCCGCCTAGTTCTGAATAATTTGCCGTAACAGTTCCTAATACTGTTATTCTTGGCTTGAATTTAGTAGTCCTTCCATTTAAATCAATTTCTTTCTCAGACGACAAAATATTATCTAAAAGAAGATTAATCATAAGAAAATGTCCAAAATGATTAACCGCCATAGAGTTTTCAAATCCTTGAGGAGACCTTTCAGGCTTCCGTAATCTTGGTTTATAAACTGCAGCATTACAAATAATAGAATTTATAGGTTTTTCAAATTTTTTCAATATCTCACTACAACCATTTCTTACATCGTCTAAATCTGATAAGTTAATTTCTATAAAATGAATATTTTTTATTTCGGAATCTGTTAAGGAATCCTGAGCTATTTCTACTGCTCTTTTATTTGAACGATTAACCGCTATAACTTCCCATCCAAATCTCAACAAAGGTTTTAAGGTATTTAATCCTACTCCTGATGTTGTTCCTGTTATTAGGACTAAACCTTTAATACTCTTACCCACTAGCTATAAAAATTAATTAAAAAATTCGATAATTAAATGATCTTATAATCATACTTATCTACGCCATATTACTCTGATTATGTCTCTAGAAATCATTTGATCTTGATCCTTCATAAATCTTTGCTCGCCTTCAAAAGAGATTAAATCATCAAATCTACGACTTAATCCATCAAATATTTAATTATTTCCTCATTAGTAAGATTTAAATTAATCTTTTTTGGAGGCTCTTCTCCAAATAATCTGAACCACAAGTCTCTTGGGGGATTAAGTTGAATTTCCCCATGCTGAAGAAATGCCCCTTGCTTTCTGTATTGGGCGCTTCCTATGCGTTTAAATCCATATTGATCAACTAAATCAGACACATAGGATGATCCAAAACAGTTTTCTTTGATTATTGATTTTCTTAAAGTTCCTCTTTTTAAACCTAAACCTAATTCATTAAAACTTTTAATTAACCAATTATTTACAAGCTCATAACTGAAGGTCTTATAAGAAGGTTTTTTAAATGTTAAAGCGTATGTTATCCCTCCAGAATGAAGTACTGCTCCTCCTCCTGAGGGTCTTCTTACGACTTTAATAATGCCATCCTCTAATAGCTTTTCCCAATGAGGTGGAATTGCTTTTTGATGATAACCAAGAGAAATCCAATCTCCCTCCCAATGATAGAACCTTAATGTAAAAAGAATTTCAACTTTTGAAATAGTTTTTTCTAAAAAATGCAAATCTAGAGCCATTTGTTCAACACCATTTAATTTCATTGTTGAAATAATTAAAGCTCGATTATCTATTCTCAAAACTATTTTCTGATTTAGTT
>QCVU01000059.1 GCA_003210275.1 Prochlorococcus sp. AG-686-M10 | reverse complement strand
CAAGATTTTGATTTAAAGACAATATATTTAATTAGACTTTCATATTATTAATACAATTAATATTTTTGTTCTATTATAAAAAAAAATGATTAATTGAGTAATTCTGAGAATTCAAATACAAAGAGGATTTCTATTGATTTGCCAGAAGAGTTAATTACTCGGTTTGATCAATTACGAAAAGAATGGGGTTTTAGAGCAAGAGGTCCTGTAATAGAAAAGTTGCTTACAGAAATTCTTCAAGAAGATGAATTATTACCTAAAAATCAACAACAGACTATTGACTATAACGAGAAGGGCAATATAAGTGAATATTCTAATTACGATGAAAACAATGCTTTAGTGCTTATTAAATCTGATAAGAATGAGAATAATAGTAAAGAATCTGATGAAAAACTAGTTTTAAATAAGAAAGAAGTTATTGAAAAACCAAACTTAAATATAAACCTACCTAATTTTGTTGGAAAAAAAGTTAAAAATCTAAGAAGAAGTATAAATATTGAAAAGACAAAACAAAAAATTAATGATATTCAAATCAATACGATTAAGGAAAATGATTTAATAAAGTGTCGAATAGAAATAATAAGTCATTGGAAAATTCTGTATGGTTCAATTCCAAATCAACAAGTAATAGAAGCATCTATTGATTGGTTTTGTATAGATATTTGGCCAAATATTGATGGAACCGAGCACTTACCATTTACATGGAGTGCCGCTAATAAATTAATGTCGGATTTATGCCCATTTTGGATAAAACAAACTCCTTCTTTAGAATTAGTTATATTAATGATAGGGGTATTAGAAGATCCTTTTGCAACATCCGATTTATTAAATAGAGTTCCAACATTAGTAAGAAGATTTATAAGTAGGTTTAAAAGAAAAAATAAAGGAAATTCATTCGAAGCCCTTGATTCTACAATGACTGTTCATGGAGCTCTAAAATTATTAAGGCTATCAACAGCCGCAGGATCAGCCCATACATTAAATAAAATAAGAGAAGCTTATAAAATAAAAGCTTTAGAAACTCATCCAGATTCAGGAGGGTCAACTGATGAGATGAGAAAACTAAATGATGCATATCAATTGCTTAAAAATATGTATAGAAAGTAATATTACTAATCTTACCTGAGACTTATAGCTAGTCTGTTTATTTGTCTCATAATAGACTTGTAAGAATAAACGAGAATCATGATGATCTTAAAAGTAGTTCTTTGCTTTGCGTAATAACTAAATTAAATAATGCATATCAATTACCTAGAAATATTCATAACAAGTATTATTACTAATCTCATTTGAGACTTGTTTATAGTCTTTATTATAGTCTTATATAGGACTTAATAGAAGAGTAAATAAATAAATAAAGAATCCATATAAGTAGCTTTTTAATTCACAAAGCATTAAAAGGTAAATAATGCTTACTAAAAATTTAAATTTATAAAGTAAATACAAATAAACCTGTATTTCAATTCTTATATAAGAAAAATTGACAACTAATAACATACCCACCCTAAGTAGAAGAGTTAATTATATTTAATGAGCAAATTAGTATTAATAATCTCATTCTAGACTTAAAAATAGTCTACTAATGGCTCTTAAATAGGAAGGTGTAAATAATTTTTAGGATGTTTTTGTCCTTTGCTTGTCCAAAATATATTCACGGAAAAAAAACTCTGAAATAACTGCTGTTTAAGTTATGAAGCTCTGCCTTAAAGACAGTACTACTGAACTTGGAGTTTTTGAAGGGCTGTTTCTCTGTCAATGCTAGGAACGTCACTCAAGCCGTTAGCGTCAAACCAAGGGGCGCTTGCCCAGTCAAATCCTTCTCCGAAAGTATTGTCTGGAGCTGTTATGTACCAATGACATGAAGAATCTGGTACATCCACTGAACATTTAGACCAATCGTCGGACCATTGAGGTACTTGCACCCAAAGAACCGAAGATATTAAAAATGAGAGAATATTTATCATGATTATTATTATATATGATCATTTAGATTTACACGAATGTTACTTATATCAGAATAGACTTGTAGTTAGACTAATACTAAGTCTTACATAAGATTAATAATACAACTAGTTTCTCAATTTGGTAGAAAATTTATTTTCTATTACTTCGACGATACTATCGTGAAGAATAGCGATGTCAGAATCTAATAATGTTTTTTCAGAATCTCTATAAGACAATCTAAATGTGTAACTTATTAATTCCTTATCAAAACTACTATCATCGTAAACATCAATTAAATTAACATCTTCCAATAATTTTTTACCAGATTTTTTTATTTGTGAAATTATCTCGCTTACTAAGTATTTTTTATTGAATATAAAATTAATATCACGTTCCATTTTTGGAACTGTCGGAAATTGTTTATAAACAGTTATCCATTTATTTTTTCTGGTGCTTGCTTTTAAGATATTGCTTATTTTGATACTGAATAAATAAATTTTTTTCAATGCCTTTTTATTAGAAATTAATTTTGGATGTATTTCACCAAAATATCCGATTTCATTACCTTCAGTAAATAATCTAGAGGATCTGCCTGGATGAAGAAAATCTATCGAATCAGTTGGTTTATCTTCTATTTTTAAATTTAATATTGATAATGCTTCCTTCAACTTTCCTCTTGCCTCGAAATAGTTCAAATTATTATCTTTATTTGAGCCTAACCACTTTTCAAATTTATTATTTCCATAAATTGCTCCATTTAAGATTTCCTCTTGTGAGAAATCAGGTTCTTTATGAAATATATTTCCTACTTCAAAGATCCAGCAATAGTCATGTCCTGACTTGATATTTTGATTACATATTTTAATGTGTTCTTGCCAAATATTATCTCTTAAACAACTTGTCTCCAATAGCAATGGATTAGAAATCTTGATTAAATTATTATTAGTTTCTGGCACAAGAGAATAAGTTAATACCTCGTTAAATCCATTAACAATTAATCCGGTTTTTAACTTCCTTAAAGCTATTTGAAAGGAAGAAAGCTTTCCTGGTTTAATGGGATTTGGTAAATTCAAATCAAACATGTCGTAACCAATTAATCTTGCAATTTCCTCTATTAAATCAATTTCTCGTAATAAATCCTGTGACCTATTGGGAATAATTTCCACATCCCATCCATATTCCTTGATATTTAAAGTACAACCTATAAGCTTTAATTTATCTGTTATTTCTGTATCTGATAAACATCTTTTTTCTAATTTACCATTTGTATCGCAATTCTTATTTCTTATTACAATTGGACCAAGTATTTTATGAATTCTTTCTCTTCTCAACGGTATTAGATTTTTTGTGGAAACCAACTCTATGGAAGTATTAATTATTGGATTAGAAATATTAAAGTTTTCTTCTAAAATGTTAATAGCGCGGGTGACTGAATCTAATGTATTTTTAGAAGAAATTCCTTTTTCATATCTGCTACTAGATTCTGTTCTAATTCCGATTTCTTTTGATGATCTTCTGATGGTAACTGGATTAAAAACTGCTCCTTCAAGATAAATTGAAGAAGTGTCCTCATTTACAGCTGTTTCCAAACCACCTATTACACCAGCTATGGCTACTGGTTTTTCATCACAAGCAATAATAGTTATATTTTCATTTAGTTTATAATTCTCACCATTCAAACACAAAAGACTTTCATTATTATTTGCCTTTCTAACAGAAAAATCTTCAAATGAAACCTTACGCCCAATTAAATTAGATAATTTGTCTTTATCAAATGCATGTAATGGTTGTCCTTGTTCTAAAAGAATGTAGTTAGTTATATCTACTATGAGATTAATAGATTTAATTCCTGATTTGTCTAAACGATCTTTGAGCCATCCTGGAGATAATTCCTTGCCATTGACTGAATCAATATTGCTAATTGAATAAAGACAATTTGTTGTAATCGCCTCAGAGCAGAGATCAAAATTTTTATAAACATTGATTTTATACTTAGTTTTTAAATCTGGAAAGTTTAACTTTGTTTCCAAGAGAGCAGATATTTCTCTTGCGATGCCAACTACAGACATTCCATCGGGTCTATTAGCAGTAATCGCTAAATCATAGATATAATCGTTGAGATTAAGTAAATCAGCTCCTTTTGTACCTAATTTATGTTTTAAAGCTATATCTTCATCAATAATGGCGATACCTTCACTAGATACTTCAATGCCTAATTCTTCTAGCGAACATATCATTCCTTCACTAAAAACCCCTCTTATTTCACTTTTTTTAATAGTTAAATTTATTGCACTTAAATGCGTACCAACGGTAGCTACATAAACATGTATATTTTGCTTTACATTTTTTGCTCCACAAACTATTTGTAAAGGATTAGATCCTCCTATATCTACACTGCATATAGATAATTTATCTGAATTCTCATGTTTAACTACTGATAAAACCCTCCCAAGAATTATACCTTTAACATTTGCTGAACAATCAATAAGAGACTCAACTTCGAAACCACCTATTGATAGTTTTTCAGATAAATCGTCTGGTGTAGTATTTATTTCTACAATTTTTTTCAACCAATTCTGAGAAACCTTCATTTATTATTTTTGTCTAATGATACTAAAAGAAAAGTGAATATATGCAAAATAGTTTCCTGAAGTTGTACAATAGATTATTATACATTAACGTACTATTTAAAATGGCGAAAAAGGGTACAAGAATTGTCGTAACCTTAGAATGTACTGAAGCTAGAACAAGTTCAGAACCAAGGAGATCTAATGGTGTTTCCAGATATACAACTGAAAAAAACAAAAGGAATACTACTGAGAGATTAGAACTTAAAAAATTCAATCCACATCTAAACAAAATGACAATTCACAAAGAAATCAAATAAAAAAACAAAAAAACAATGCCAAATTCCATTTTTAAAAAACAATTATCCCCAATTAAACCTGGTGACCCAATTGATTATAAAGACGTTGAGCTTCTTAAAAAATTCATAACTGAAAGAGGAAAAATATTACCAAGAAGAATGACTGGATTGACCTCCAAACAACAAAGAGATCTAACATTGGCAGTAAAAAGAGCAAGAATTATTGCTTTTTTGCCTTTTGTTAACCCTGAGGGATAGTTCTATAAATAATAGTTAATTAAATAATATTTTAAATATTTGAGAGATTTAACTAATTTAAAAACTTTTATAATTGATTCCAAAGATCCTAAGGAAGTTGATGATGCCTTTTCATTGGAATTAATTGAGGGAAACATAAAAAAATTATGGATACATATTAGTAATCCATGCAAATTATTTTTAACAGATTCAAAGATTGATATTGATGCAAGAGGTAAAAGTAGCAGTCTCTACTTAATTAATCAATATATTCCTATGTTACCAGCTGAAATTATAGAAAGAGCAAATTTAAATCAAAATAAAGTCTCAGATACAATAAGTGCGTCAATTATATTTAATGATGACGGTTCAATAAATGAATATGAAATAGTAGAGGCAAAAATAAAACCAAAATATCAATTAATATATGAAGATGCAGAAGAAATTATTGAACTAGAACCTAAAGAAGAATTTGAAATAGTTGAAATTAAGAATTTATTACTTAAAAGTATTAATTATCGTAAAAAACAAGGAGCAATTATTTTTGATACACCAGGTTATAAAATAGATATTATAAACGGTGTTGTAGAAATTAATAAAATACAAAAAAGTATTGCACAATCAATTGTATCTGAATCAATGATACTTATGGGTTATGTCACTAGTTTATATTTATTTAAAAATAATATAGCTGCTCCCTACAGAACACATAAAATTAATTGTGATGCAGAAGAGATATTAGATAGATACAAAGATAGTGATATTAAGTATTCAATATTAAAGCAATATATGGGTAAAAGTTATATCACTACTAAGTCTAATAAACATGAGTCATTAGGTCTCTTCAAGTATACTCAATGTACATCACCTTTAAGAAGATATTTAGATTTAATTGTTCAAAGACAAGTCTTTAATAATATTAATAATATTGAGAGATTGAGTTCTAATAAGATAAATGATTTAATAGATATAACAAAAATCAAACAATCAGAAAATAGTAATATTTACAAAAATGATAAATTAAAATATTTAAATATATTCTTTACTAA
>QCVU01000058.1 GCA_003210275.1 Prochlorococcus sp. AG-686-M10 | reverse complement strand
CAAACTGGTACAGGTAAAACGGCAGCCTTTGCTCTCCCATTAATTGAAAAGCTCGAAAATAACAAAGAACCAAACGCTAAAGTTTTGGTTATGACTCCAACCAGAGAGTTGGCTACTCAAGTAGCAGATTCTTTTAAAAGTTATAGTGCTGAATCAACTAATTTAAGGACATTAGCTATATATGGAGGAACTGATTTTAGGAATCAAATCTCATCACTTAAAAGAAAGACAGACATTGTTGTTGGAACTCCTGGAAGAATAATGGATCATATAAGACAAGGAACTTTTAAGATAAATAACATAAGTTGTCTGGTTCTTGATGAAGCAGATGAAATGTTAAAAATGGGATTCCTTGAAGATATTGAATGGATCATAGATAAACTTCCAGATAACAAACAAATGGTTTTGTTCTCTGCAACAATGCCAAATGAGATAAGAAACATAGCAAAAAAATATCTAAATGAACCAGCCGAAATACTTATTAAAAGCGTTAAGAAAGAAACTCAATTAATTACTCAAAGATACATCAATGTTCAAAGGCACCATAAGTTAGATGCTCTAAAAAGAATATTAGAAATTACGAATGAAGGAGTAATAATATTTGTGAGGACTAAATTACTTACTACCTCAATTGCGGAAGCTCTAGAAAACTCAGGACATAGTGTGGCTGTTCTTAATGGAGACATTCCACAAAATCAAAGAGAAAATACAGTAGATAGATTAAAAAAAGGATTTATTGATATTCTTGTTGCCACTGATGTGGCGGCTAGAGGCCTAGATGTTGAAAGGATTAAACTTGTTATTAATTACGATTTTCCTTTTGATAAGGAAACATACACTCATAGAATTGGTAGAACAGGAAGAGCAGGTAGGTCTGGGGAAGCAATTTTATTTGTAAATCATAGAGAAAAACATTTTCTCAGGAACTTGGAAAATTCAACAAGAAATAAAATTGACGAAATTGAGATACCCAATAATAAAATAATTAATGAAAAAAGAATGGGGAAATTAATAACAAATTTGAATCAAAGTTCTTTAGATCAAAACAATAATGAAGAAAAAAAAGCTTTGATGATCGATATTTTAGATACCCTAAGAGAAAAGCATTCTATGGAAGATTCAAATATAGCAATGGCAGCTATTAATTTAGCAATAGGTAATAAATCCTTTTTTATTAACGAAGATGAGTCTTGGCTTTATAGACAAAATAATTCTGATCGTAATAGATCAAACAGAAATGGAAATGGAAATAATCGTATGAGAAATACAAATAGAAGAAATAATTATCAAAATGATTCTTTTGAAACTTACAAATTTAATTTTGGCAAAATGGATAGAGTTAGAGTGGCAAATATTATTTCTTCTATTTGTACTTCTACTAATATTAATGGAAGATCTATTGGAAAGATACAAATATTTAATGACTACAGCTTGGTAGATTTACCAAGAGATTTACATGGTGAAGTGAGGAACAAATTAAATAATTTAAGAATACGGAATTAACTTTGGGTTATGGTGTCTATTAAAAAAAAAATTTTTGTCTTAGGAAGTTTTTTTATTTTGTGGGGATTTATAAATTCTGAATATTTAGCTGAAACACAAAAAGATTCAATTATAAATTTATTTTGTATTGAAAGTATTAAGTTGGAAATGTCAAAAGCTAATTTTGTTTATGACGAAAAAATTGCTATGAAAACTTGTGATTGCTATTTAAGAGAATTTTTAAATAGTACAAGCCATCAAAATTCAATTAGTAAATGTAAGTTAGAAACTAAGAAAAAATTTAATTTATAGTAAAACTACAATGAGATCTACAAATAATCAAAATCCTATAGTTAGACTTTATCTGAATTTAAGAGATGAAAGGAGTCTACTCTTTTTTGCTTTTGTAAGTTCGATAATTAATAAAATCCTAGATTTAGCACCTCCAGTAATTATTGGACTTGCTGTGGATATTGTAGTTAAAGAACAGAATTCTTGGATTGCTAGTTTTGGTATAAAACAAGTTCCAAATCAATTAATATTTCTCGCATTTGCTTCTGGGATAGTATGGTCAGCCGAATCTTTTTTTGAATATTTATATTCAGTCTTATGGAGAAATTTAGCCCAAATATCACAACATAAATTGAGAATAAAAGCTTATAAGCATATACAAGAACTTGATATGGATTTCTTTGAAAACGATAATACGGGGAGACTGCTATCGATTTTAAATGATGATGTAAATCAACTTGAGAGGTTTCTTGATCAAGGCGCTAATCAACTTATTCAACTATTTGTTACGGTTTTAATTATTGGTGGAACAATGATTCTTGTTGCACCAAAAATAGCATTATTTGCTTTCTTACCTATCCCTTTAATATTTCTTGGATCAATAAGATTTCAAAGAAAGCTCTCTCCAAAATATAAAGATGTCAGGAATAAAGCAGGTCTTTTAGCTTCAAGATTAAATAATAATTTAAGCGGGATACTTACAATAAAGAGCTTTACTAAAGAGAATTGGGAGCTAAATAGATTAAATAAAGAAAGCCTTGCATATCAAAGAAGTAATAAAGCAGCAATAAAATTATCATCTGCTTTTATTCCTCTAATAAGATTTGCTATTTTATTTGCTTTTATAGCAATTTTACTTATTGGAGGTTTTCAAACCTGGAATAAGGTACTTAATGTTGGAACATATAGTTTTTTAGTTTTTATTACTCAAAGGTTGTTATGGCCTTTGACTACACTAGGTCATGTTTTAGATGATTTTCAACGCTCTATGGCATCAATAAATAGAGTAATAGATCTTATCGATACCCCTATAAAAATAAAAAATGGCAAAATAAAAATTGCTTCTAAAGATATAAAAGGCAATGTTAGTTTTGAAAATGTAAATTTTAATTATCCAGGTAGAGAATCAACATTAAAGAACATAAATTTTAAAATTCAGAATAACTCTACATTAGGAATTGTTGGATTAACTGGTTCTGGAAAAAGTACAATTATTAAACTTCTTCTTAGAATTTATGATAGTAATAATGGTTTAATATCTTTGGATAACATTCCAATAAAGGATATTAATTTAAAAGATTTAAGAAAATGTATTTCTCTTGTAAGTCAAGAAACTTATTTATTTCATGGAACCGTTGAGGAAAATATTGCATATGGGGCAACTAGTCCAAAAATTAAAGATATTATAAAAGCATCTAAAATTGCTGAAGCTCATAAATTTATTCAACAATTACCCGATGGTTATAAAACAATCGTTGGGGAAAGGGGGCAACGACTTTCAGGGGGACAACGTCAGAGAATAGCTCTAGCGAGAGCTGTTTTAAAAGACGCTCCTATCTTGATCTTAGATGAAGCTACTGCTTCAGTTGATAACGAGACAGAGGTTTTAATTCAGAAATCATTATCTAAAATAACTAAAGAGAGAACAACTATAGTTATAGCTCATAGATTAAGTACTATTAAAAACGCTGATAATATTATTGTTATAGAAAAGGGCAAAATTATTGAAAGCGGAAAACATGACCTTTTGCTAAGTAACAAGAACGTGTATTCAGACTTATGGAATGTTCAAGTAGGTATTTAGAAAATATCTTTTTAGAAACTAAATTAAGAAGTTAAAAGACTCGATTACATTAGTAAACATACTATCAACTTTATTCCACCTTACTTCATTTGTTCCGACGGCAAAAGTATATAAAGTTCCTCTGTCTATTACGACAGTAGCCAGTTCATGCCTATCTTGATCATTAAGATTTAATTCATACTCTAAATCATAAAAAATATGATTAGATGCTTCTCTTTTGCTCGCATCAATAAGTTTGACAGATCTCCCTGAACCTTCGGGCGCAATAACTTTATCTATTAAAGTTTGTCCAACTTCTCTCGGATCTCCTAATTGCTCTAATTCTACTTCTTTATTCACATCCGATACCACCAAACTTAAGGTCTCATTACTATTAATTAAATCATGGTAAATAATTTCAGGACCCCCATCTACTTTTACTCTTGTCCAACCTGTGGGATATAAAAAGGCATATCTCCCATCTGGACTCTGATAAGCCTCTAATCCTGCATTTATTCCTCCACTGCATGCACTCAATGCAAAACATAAAATTATTAATATTAAATTTTTAAAAGGGTTAATTTTCATATTTTTCATTGTTGATAGAAATTATTAACTAAAAATATAATAAGACATTAAAAGCAAACAAATATATCCAATTTCAAAATATACGTCTAAATTGTTTTTAGAAGAGATTTAATCTTGATAACTTTTACCAAACCACTTTCAAAATTAATCGGTCATTTTGAGAAATTCCCTGGAATAGGTCCAAGAACAGCTCAAAGATTAGCGTTGTTTATTTTAAAACAACCTGAAAGTAGTATTAGAGATTTTTCTAAAGCATTATTGGAGGCACATAGTAATGTTGGTCATTGTAAAAAATGTTTTAATTTAACTTCAGAAGAAGAATGTGAAATATGTAGAAATACTGAGAGGAATCAAAAAATAATTTGCGTAGTAGCAGAAACTAAAGATTTACTGGCTTTAGAGCGATCAAGGGAGTTTAAAGGCACATATCATGTTATTGGGGGATTAATTTCTCCTATGGATTCAATAAGTCCAGAATTGTTAGAGATAAGAAGTTTAGTAGAGAGAGTAAGTAAATCAGATATTGAAGAAATAATATTGGCACTTACTCCAAGTGTTGAAGGAGATACTACAAGTCTTTATATTGGAAAATTACTAACTCCTTTTACAAAGGTTACTAGAATTGCTTATGGGCTTCCTATGGGAAGTGAACTTGAATATGTTGATGAAGTTACTTTAGCAAGAGCCTTAGAAGGAAGAACAAATTTAATTTAAAAATGGAAAATAAAGTAGAAAAAATTTTAAGGCTTCCCTCTTGGATAAAGTTTCCTATTAGTAAAGCTTCAGAATTTGAGAAAATGCAAAGACTTATTAAAAAATCAAATTTACATACAATTTGTGAAGAAGGGAAATGTCCTAATAGGGCCGAATGTTATGCCTCAGGGACTGCTACTTTTTTACTCGGAGGATCAATTTGTTCTCGTGCCTGTGCTTTCTGCCAGGTAAGTAAGGGTAAGCCTAGTGAAATAAACGATTATGAAAGTATTCAAGTCGCAGAAGCAGTTAAAATTCTAAAATTAAAATACGTAGTACTAACATCAGTAGCCAGAGATGACCTCCCCGATCATGGAGCTGATTTATTTGTCTCAACAATAAATCAGATTAGAAAAATTGACCCAAAAATTCAAATAGAAGTTCTTACCCCTGATTTATGGGGAGGTGGAAAAAATTTTGAAGATAAAGATAAACTTCAAAAAGATAGACTTAAAAAGATCCTTGAACAAAGGCCAATTTGTTTTAATCATAATCTTGAAACTGTGGAAAGGCTTCAAAAAGAAGTTAGAAGAGGTGCTAACTATAAAAATTCAATAAGCTTATTAGAAAAAGCAAAATCTATCGCTCCTAATATTCAGACGAAATCAGGAATAATGTTGGGTTTAGGAGAAACTTTAGAAGAAATAGAAACTACTATTCTTGATCTAAAAAAAGTTGATTGTGATCAAATTACAATTGGACAATATCTAAGGCCTTCATTAAAGCATTTATCCGTTAAAAAATATTGGGAACCAAAGGAGTTTGAACATCTAACAAGTTTTTGTAAGAAATTAGGGTTTAAAAAAGTATCTTGTGGCCCTTTAGTTAGAAGTAGTTATCACGCTGGTTAAACTATTTCAATTAAAGAAAGTTTTTTTTCAATTTTGTTTAATACATGTGAACAGTCTCCTTTCATTAGTGTTCCCGCGCCTCCCCAAATTAATCTTAAAAAAAGGTCTACTGGACTAGAACCAACTTCTTTTACAACTTTAAATCCAACAATTTTAAAGTATCTAACAAGTTTTTTACTATATCCTTCATTATCATAAATGGCTAATAATCGTGCTTTTTTACTAAATTTCATTTCGATAGCCCAAGCCATGGTAGATGCCCATATTAATTCTGAAACAAAAGGTGGAGAGTTGCTCAGGATCCTTAGTGTATCAAGCTGAATACCCTGCTTATTAAAGTAAGTCCAACCTTTCATCTCTCCCCAAATCTTTACGATATTATCTCTTTGTTCCGCGATAACAATTTTAAAAAAACATAATCCAAGAGTTTCTCTTACTTGTATTTTTATAACTAGACCTAAAGAAAACGCAATATTTTGTAATTCTTCTACTTTCATCATTAATATCAATTAATCCTTATAAACTTTTTGATTTTTCTCTTTTAATTTATTTATTTGCTTTTGCCTTTCTTCAAACCTCTTTCTATCATCATCACTAAATTTGTTTACACAAAAATGACATTGAATACCTTCTCGGTATTCTTTATTCTTTTGATCTTCTATAGAAATTGGCATCCCACATGCATGACAAATTGAGTATGAACCTTTTTTTAATTCGTGATCTAAAGCCACTCTTTTATCAAAAACAAAACATTCGCCTTCAAACAGACTTTCTTCCTTTGAAATGTCTTCTAGGTATTTAAGTATCCCGCCTTGTAAATGGAAGATGTTTTTGTAACCTTTCTTTTTTAATAAGCTAGTAGCTTTCTCACATCTAATACCCCCAGTACAAAACATAGCTATATTTTTAGAATCTTCGTCGCCTAAATATTTTTCTAAATTGTCATCTACCCACTCAGGAAACTC
>QCVU01000057.1 GCA_003210275.1 Prochlorococcus sp. AG-686-M10 | reverse complement strand
CGTTAGCTCTGTAATTATCATTTGGCAATTGGTCCCTCTTAGGAAGTTCTGCTTCTACTTCTGGTCTGCCTATCCCTGAGCTAACCCCCATAATTACTGACTGTCTCTCAAATCTTATAACTCTTGCAGTTAAAACAGGATCTTCTAAATCTGCGAATTCTTCCTGAATCATTTTTCTTTGTTGGTCTCTCAACTTTTGAGCCAATACTTTCTTCGTAGTTGAGGCAGCCATTCTACCAAAATCCTCTTTTTCGGGAGTGACATCTAAAACGACGGTATCACCTATTTGAGCGTCATCAGCAACTTGTTTAACTTCTTGAAGAGATATTTGATGATCCTCGCTTTCAACTTCTTCAACAATTATTTTACTTGATAAAATTCTATAACCTTCTTCTTCTAAATCGAAACCTACATCAAAATTACTAAAATATTCTTCATCAAATGGATCTTCTTTTGCTCCAATGTAGAAGGTTTTTCGATATTTTTCGTAACCTTTAAGTAAGGCTTCACGTAAAGCTGATTCCACAACGTGAGGAGGTAATTTTTTTTCCTCACTTATGTCTTCGATAAGATTGTTTAAACCTGGGAGAATTACTAATGCCATCTATGATGGGTAAAATGAATAATAGTTGAAATAAATTAGTCTTTTAAAGTGCAAAGACTAACCTTTAATACTTCATTAAAGGGGATTTTTTTAATCTTACCTTTTATGTTAATGGCTAAATAATCTTTAGACTTTTCATAAAGTAAACCGTTCAAAAATTTTATTTGAGAATTTCTTTGGTTTAACTTAACATTAACTGGAAAACCTTTAAAAGTTTTGAAGTCTCTTTCTGAGGTTAATTCATCACTGACACCTTGACTACTAATTTCTAAAACATATGCACATTTTAAGAGATTTGAATTTTCAATTACAGTAGCTACCGGCATATTGAATCTCGAACAGTCATCTAAAGTAATATCATCATCGTTAATATTGCAAATAATTATTTTTAAAATAATGGGATTTTGATTTGTCAGTAAATCTAAACTACCTATCTTCAGATTAAATTTTTTTGCGACTCCTTGAAGAAGAATTTCTAAATTGTTTTTAACTTCCTTATCCAATTTAATTTAAATATAAAAATTTAGTTATTGATTATTTTCACATATAAAAAAGTTTTTTGAAAAAAAAATTTATGATGTGTATTTTATGGATGTAAACAAATAAACAACACTAGGAAATTTATTCAATTAAATTCTAATTAATAGTTAGATAATTAAAAGAAAATGAGATTTCTAAAAACTAAATTTACTTATTTACTGAATATAAGTATTATAATTTCTACTTTTGCAATATATTTTTACCCTTTTTCTAGAGTTTTAGCTTTAGATTCCCTAGATGGCCACAATTTTATTTCGGATGCTGTTAAAAATGTAGTTCCCGCAGTTGTTAGGATTGACACTGAAAGATTAGTAGAAAGACAACAATTTGATCCTACTTTATTAGATCCATTATTAAGAGATTTACTTGGAGAACCTGGAATGACCCCCGACCGAGAGCGAGGCCAAGGTTCAGGTGTGATTATTGATAAAAAAGGTTTAGTTTTAACTAATGCTCATGTAGTTGAAAGAGTTGATAATGTATCTGTCACTCTGGCAGATGGAACTAATCGTGAGGGGCAAGTGTTGGGAACGGATTCAATTACTGATTTAGCATTAGTAAAGATCGATAATAAAGAGGATTCTAATTATGCGCCCTTAGGAGACTCAGAAGAACTTGAAGTTGGAGATTGGGCAATAGCTCTTGGCACTCCGTACGGATTGGAAAAAACTGTGACTCTTGGAATAGTTAGTAGTCTTCATAGAGACATTAATTCACTAGGTTTTTCTGATAAGAGACTTGATCTCATACAAACCGATGCTGCAATTAATCCAGGTAACTCTGGAGGCCCACTTATTAATTCCAACGGTCAAGTTATTGGTATCAATACTTTAGTTAGGAGTGGACCTGGAGCTGGTCTAGGTTTCGCAATACCAATAAATTTAGCTAAAAATGTATCTGACCAGTTATTAGAAAATGGAGAAGTTATTCATCCTTATTTAGGTGTACAATTGATTTCCTTGAACCCTAAAATAGCTAAAGAACATAATGAAGATCCTAATACACTTGTTCAATTACCAGAAAGGTCGGGAGCTTTAATTCAATCTGTAATACCAAATAGTCCCGCAGAAAAAGCAGGATTAAGAAGAGGTGATTTAGTAATTGCTACTGAAAATACCCCAATAGAAGAGCCTAAAACTCTCTTAGATGAAGTGGAAAAAGCTCAAATTGGACAAATATTTCCTCTAAATGTTGTAAGGGATAATAAAGAAATTAAAGTTAATATTAAACCTGAAGCACTTCCAGGTTTGACATAAATCATCTCTTGAAATTTAATAATCTATAAACTTCAGGTTAAAAAATTTTGGATTTACAGACTCAGATGAAACAAATAGTTGCTGATGCAGCTATTAAAGAAGTAGAAGACGGAATGATCTTGGGTTTAGGATCAGGTTCAACAGCAGCACTTATGATAAAAAGTCTTGCTGAACAAATTAGATCAGGTAATTTGAAAAATATTAAAGGGGTTCCAACTTCCTTTCAATCAGAGGTTCTTGCATTAGAATTAAATATCCCTTTAATTGATTTAGCTTCAGTTCCTCAAATTGATTTAGCTATTGATGGTGCAGATGAAGTAGATCCTTACTTTCAATTAATCAAGGGTGGAGGAGCTTGTCATGTCAGAGAAAAATTGGTTGCATCCAAAGCAAATAAATTATTAATTGTTGTTGATGAAACAAAGTTAGTACAAAATTTGAACCAAGTTTTCCCTCTTCCTGTAGAGGTTATGCCTTCTGCGTGGAAGCAGGTGAAGGATATAATTACAGAAATGAGTGGAGTTTCTAATTTAAGGATGGCAACAAAAAAAGCAGGCCCAGTTGTCACTGATCAAGGTAATTTAATTTTGGATGTTTTATTTAAGGCTGGCATAAAAGATCCGAAAGATGTAGAAATGCGT
The DNA here is from genome assembly GCA_003210275.1 of Prochlorococcus sp. AG-686-M10. Classification (GTDB taxonomy): domain Bacteria; phylum Cyanobacteriota; class Cyanobacteriia; order PCC-6307; family Cyanobiaceae; genus Prochlorococcus_A. The sequence continues at coordinate 3,853 of QCVU01000057.1, read as the reverse complement.
ATCAATAATATTCCAGGAGTCTTAGAAAATGGATTGTTTGTAAATTTAACTGATAAGGTTTTGGTGGGTAGAATTGAGAACAACGTTCCTAAATTATTTTCACCTTCTAGGAGGAGTTAATCTTCAAATCTAATTTTTACTGAATTTGCATGACTATGTAAACCTTCACTATTTGCTAGATTTATAATATCCAAGCTGTTTATTTTTAAACTTTTTTCATTAAATTCAATTATTGAGGAATTCTTCATGAAAGTTTCAACTCCTAATGAACCACTAAACCTTGCATTCCCGCATGTGGGTAAAGTGTGGTTTGGCCCAGCCAAATAATCACCTACAGCCTCAGGTGTCCATTTCCCTAAAAATATCGCACCTGCATTTTCAATAGTTTTAAGCGTCGTTTTGGGATCAATAGTAATTATTTCTAGATGTTCTGGGGCAAACTCATTGCTTAGTTCAATGCATGATTCTAAATTGTCGCAAATAGCAATTAATCCCCAATTGTTAATTGATGGAATACAAATTTCTTTTCTTGGATGATGCTCAATTTTCTTAAAGACTTCATCAAAAACTTCTTGAGCTTGATCCTTTGATGTGGTTAAAAGTATTGAGGAAGCTAATGGGTCATGCTCGGCTTGTGCTAATAAATCTGATGCTATTTGAGAACTTTTAGCTGTTCTATCCGCGATGATTAAAATTTCACTTGGACCTGCTAAAGAATCAATTCCAGTAAATCCATAAATTAATTTTTTAGCAGTAGTGACATAGGCATTTCCAGGTCCCGAAATTACATCAACTTTATTTATTTGCTTTGTGCCAAAGGCTAGGGCTCCAATTGCCTGTGCTCCTCCAATTCTAAAAACTTTATCAATCCCTGATAAGTAAGCAGCAGCTAAAACAGTTTTATTTATTAACCCTTTTGTATTTCCTGGAGATACCATTGAGATATCTTTAACACCAGCTACTTTTGCAGGTATCGCATTCATTAAAACTGTACTTGGATATGCTGCTCTGCCTCCTGGAATATATAAGCCAGCATTTTTTACAGGCATCCATCTTCTTTGGACGGAGTCACCATATTTTCCTTTGATAGTAAATGATTCAGGGATTTCTTTTTCATGGAATTCTTTAATTCTTTTATAGGCAATTTCTAATGATTGTTTTAAATGTTGATCCGTCTCATCCCATGCAGTCTTTAAATCCCTAGCACTTACTTGCATTGGCTTTGGATGAAATCCATCAAATTTTTTTGTATATTTTTCTACAGCCTTATCTCCATACATTTTTACCTCTTGAAGAATATCTTCAACGATGGAATTTATTTTTTTATTGTTTCCAGCAGTAGTTCTTTGAGAAATTCTTCTCAACTCTTCGAGAGCCTTTTGTTTATTATTTACAATCTTCATATTTTTAATACTTAATTAAAATTTAATTAATTAATTACATAACTAATTTATCTAAAGTAAATTATATATTATTGATTAGACGACTAACTCTTTGGTATGATGTAATATATATTTTAATTTAATTTCTGTGGCCAACAACAAATCAGCGAAAAAAAGGATTCAAGTTGCTGAAAGAAACCGTTTAGTTAATAAATCATATAGATCCACAGTTAGAACACTTACAAAAAAAACATTAGCTAACTGCGAGAAATATAAGCAAGAGCCTAATTCCGATAATAAAGATCTAATTCTCTTTAGTGTAAATCAAGCATTCAGTCTTATTGATAAGGCAGTTAAAAAGAATGTTCTGCATAAGAATAATGGTGCCAACAAAAAATCAAGAATCAATAAAATGGTTAAAGATTTGCTTACAAGTAAGTAAGTAAGTAAAGATGAGCGATATTGAACTCATTGATTCTCATTGTCATTTAATATTTGAAAACTTTGAAGAAGATCTAGATGAAGTTGTTTCAAGATGGCGTTCAATAGGAGTAAAAAAACTGCTCCATGCTTGTTGTGAGTTATCAGAAATTCCTAAATTAAAAAAAATATCTCAAAAATTTGATGAGTTATATTATTCAGTTGGTTTACATCCTCTTGAAGCTAACAAATGGGAATGTAACTCTAAATCTATATTGAAAAATGCAGCCCAAGGTGACTCAAGAGTTGTTGCTATTGGTGAATTAGGGTTGGATTTTTTTAAAAGTGATAATACAAACAAACAGATAGAAGCTCTCATGCCACAAATGGAATTAGCCTATGAACTTGAATTACCTGTAATTATCCACTGTAGAGATGCTGCAAATGAAATGATTAAAATATGCAATAAGCTATCTAAACAAGGTAATTGTCCCAGAGGAGTACTACATTGTTGGAGCGGAACACCAGATGAGATGAAGCAATTCTTAGATCTTGGATTTTATATAAGTTTTAGTGGGATAGTTACATTCCCAAAAGCTTATGAAACTCATGAATGTGCAAGAATTGTTCCTAATGATAAATATTTAATAGAAACAGATGCTCCCTTTTTAGCTCCTGTCCCATATAGAGGAAAAAGAAATGAGCCAGCTTTTGTTGAATGTGTGGCTAAGTCTATAGCTAGTTTGAGATCTTCAGAATTGAAAAATATTGCAGATGATTCATCTAGGAATGCTGAAGATTTGTTTAAATTTGACTTGATAAATTAACACATAACCTGTTAGTATTAAAAATTACTGGAAATTTTCCTTAATTATTAGTAACCAGCTTGTTAAAGTGCGGTTTTATTACCTTTATCTTTAACTATTTCAGCTATTCAGTAATCGAGATATTTGTTGAGTTCAAGACTAAAATCTTGATTTAAATTCGACGAATTCGGTTATTTTTTTCTAAAATTAAGTGAAATTTATAGTAAATAATAAATCTTACAGAATGGCGGGTTTTCCTGGATGAGCAGTAGCGCTTTACAGATAGCTAAAACAGCAACTTATTTACCAGATTTAGTTGAGGTACAAAGGGCAAGCTTTAAATGGTTTCTGGAAAAAGGTTTAATTGAAGAATTAAAAGGCTTTTCTCCAATTACTGATTACACAGGTAAATTAGAATTACATTTTATTGGTGAAGAATATAGGTTAAAAAGACCTAGACACAACGTTGAAGAAGCCAAAAGAAGAGATGCAACATTTGCTTCGCAAATGTATGTAACTTGTAGATTAATAAACAAAGAAACAGGAGAAATTAAAGAGCAAGAAGTTTTTATTGGTGAATTGCCTTTAATGACAGAGAGAGGAACCTTCATTATTAACGGAGCTGAAAGAGTTATAGTCAATCAAATAGTAAGAAGTCCAGGGGTTTATTTCAAAGATGAAATGGATAAAAATGGTAGGAGGACGTATAACGCTAGCGTTATACCTAATCGAGGAGCTTGGCTAAAATTTGAGACTGATAAAAATAATTTACTTTACGTAAGAGTTGACAAAACAAGGAAAATTAATGCACATGTACTTATGAGAGCGATGGGCCTCTCAGACAATGATGTGATTGATAAATTAAGACATCCAGAGTTTTATAAACAATCAATTGATGCAGCTAATGATGAAGGAATAAATTCAGAAGATCAAGCATTATTAGAACTTTATAAGAAATTACGCCCAGGTGAACCTCCTTCTGTTTCTGGCGGCCAACAACTTCTACATAGTAGATTTTTCGATCCTAAAAGATATGACTTAGGAAGAGTTGGCAGATATAAAATCAATAAAAAATTAAGATTAACTGTTCCAGACAACGTCAGAACTCTTACACATGAAGATGTTCTCTCTTCGATTGATTACCTTATTAACTTGGAACTTGATATTGGTGGGGCAAGTTTAGATGATATTGATCATTTAGGTAATAGAAGAGTTAGATCTGTGGGAGAACTTTTGCAAAACCAA
>QCVU01000056.1 GCA_003210275.1 Prochlorococcus sp. AG-686-M10 | reverse complement strand
AAATTGTGTAATTTTTTAATTAATGTTTGTATGTCTCGCGAATTTTGTTATACAAATTCGATAGATGTTAGGATTGATTCTCGAGGGTTTTCATGTTGTAAACCATCATCGATCCTGTAAGTTATTTGAAGTTTTTTTCTTTGCCAGACTTAATGCCTCGAATACTCCATCCTTTGCAATTAAACAATCGAATGTTTTTTCGCAGAATTTGGATCCACTCATCTTCCCTTTTGGCAATTACCTTTTTCAAACCAATCTTGCGCAGCTTATTACGAAGAATTAGGTATAACAGCAAAGGGTAACGTTTTCAACTTTGACACTTGGGCAGATGAGGCTTGCTCAAATCGATTAGAACAACATGAAAATACTCGTGTGGGGCCATAGCTCAGCTGGTAGAGCACCTGCATGGCATGCAGGGGGTCAGCGGTTCGAGTCCGCTTGGCTCCACTTATTTTTGCTAGTCATATCAAAGGGTTTTGAGGGCGTTTTCGTAAAAGCATAACTTTTGTACGTACTTGTCCAAGCTTGTTTAGTCAATTCTGCACCCTAAAATGCACTTAAGGACATTCTTAAGTTGCTACAAAATGAAACCTTTAAATTGGGTCGAACTTACAAGGCAGCAAATCAAAGCCAGACATGGTTTTGGTTGGTCAATACAAGGAATAGAAAAACAAAATAAGGTAATAACAAAAATTGTTTATAGATTTTCTAATGGTCAAAGATCAACTGTTATTACTGACATCGAATGGAACACTAATAACTCAAAAAAGATTCAAGATTTAATAATAGAATTTGAGACTTTGATGAATGAAAGGCATGTTGATTTAAAAAAAGCATACGAATTAATTATTGGAAATAAAGTTTTTTCAGATAAAAAGAAAATTAATTGGGAAGCATTATTAGATCAATTTGTTGATGAAGAAAGAGGTAATAGAAGAGAAACAACTAAGGGAGATTTGAGGTTAAGAATGAAGCGAGCTTTGCAAGCGCTAAATACTAAACCACTTCCAAGAACAGGCGAACAATTGTTTAAAAATTATGCTGATTTATTTTTTAATAGGAATATGCCAAAAGGGGGAGTTGGCAGAAAAAGAAATATGGGAGATTTAAGAGCATTTCTAAATTGGACAGTTCTGGAGAAAAAATATTTAGGCATTGAATGGTTGCCATTAACATCTAAACAATATTCGAAGTATGTTGGATCAGTTCCAAAAGGTAAGAAAAAAAGAGAAGTCAGACAGCCTATTACTACGGCTCATATTGAAATGTTATTAGAAGCCTTAAAGAGAGAAAATCAACATGGTACAAGAGCAATATGTATTCTATCTGCTGTATATGGAATCAGGATTTCAGAAATTGCTGGTATGAAAATTAAGAATGGAATTGTAGAAATTACAACTCTAAAACAAAATGAAAAGACTATGAATGAGGAGCCACATACAAGAATTGTTCATGCCTTAAATTTGCCTAATTTGCCAAAAGAGGGAGAAAAAATTGTTGCTGATTTAGAGTCTGGGAAAATAACATTTCCTGATCCAATTAAAAGAGCATTAGCAAAATCAAATGATGATAAAGGCTATAAATTAATAGGAGAAAGTTTTGGGAAAATGATAAACAGATTTTGGTTCTGGAAAAAATTAAAAGAAGAAAATCCTGATTATGTACCTTACGGATTTAGACATTCTTTTGCATGGAGAGGCTCAATGGAAGTTTTCCCAACTATCCCACTAAGAGTTTTAGCTGATCTCATGGGGCATGATTTACAGACACATTTGCAATATTATGGCTGCTGGTCAAATGACAAAGAAAATAAAAAACGAATTGAGCAAGCTAATAAAAATACATTGGACAAATACGTACTTGCACCGACAAAATAAATCAACTATAAGTATAGATAACTGATCTTTGGCGATAAGTTTAACTGCATGCGGTGGCTTAAGAAAAAGATCCAACACAAGTTTCACGTGTTGCGAAGAGGGACTACCGACTCGGCGATTTGAGGGTGGTGGATTGATCTCCAGTTAACACAGAAAAATAGTCACTTTCTGGTTAACTCCTTTATTTCGCAATGCCTAAGAAAAAGCCCAATAAGTTTTTAAAAATTAATGACAAGGTAATTTCTTTGCCTAAACCAGCTTTAGGTCAAAAGAAAAGTCCTAAACCTCTTTATGGGAATACTTACCCAAATGGAAGAGTTCTTGATGTGGATCCTTTTAAAGAAAGAAGGGACGCAGAAGAAATGTCTAAACAATTTTTGGAAGGTGTGGAACAAGGGTTAATAGATCCAAAGGATACTAAATATCCAAGACATCTAAGAAAGCTAGCGGAATAAGGTCTATTTAGATCGAAAATGAAAACTGAAGAGAAAGCTGTCCTGAAAACTACAGGAAGTGCAGCTGGGATTTTAGGAGTTTCAACTAAAACTCTTAGACGTTATCGAGATTTAGAAGGTGGTTTTCTAATTCAAGATAAGGATTGGTTCTTTGGTGCGTTTGATAATAGTCCTATCAGGTGGGACATTAACAGATGCAAAGAAGCATTATCCAAAAGAAGGAAAGGATTTTCAAAATATCAAGACTTTCAATTAGCTAAAAAAATCTTGGAGGATCAAAGAAAGAAATGATCCCAAAAGAACAATACCTGCATATATTGCAGATGGTCAAAAACCTCAAACATCAATCAATAACTGGTGTTACAGATGAGGAACTTTTGACTAGGGCGCAAAATCTGGCGCAATTAGAGGCATTTAGCGGTTTTCTTCCAATTAGAAAAGGTACTAAATCTCCATTGGTTTCTACATGGGGAGAAGAATATCTTTCTTTAGAAAAAGCTCTTAGTTATGAACCAGCCGCACTTGCTGTTTTTAGTCCTAATTTTTTAACTCTTGATTATGACAAAGAATCTGCTCTTGATTTTGTAGCTGAAAGAGGAATTGATTTTACTCTCCCAACTTTGCATACAAGAAGAACAGATAAGTTATGGAGATTTAAACAAACATTTCTCACAACTGATGAAATGCTTGATGAATTACCAAACAGGTCAATAAAAAGAACTCTTAATTATTTAGGAACTGGACTTGATGTTTTCTGTAGTAAGAAGGCTTACATCATTATTGATGGAGAATATGAAGATGGGGAAGGTCGATATTATTCCCCAGGTGGATTAGATGTTTGTGATCTTCAACATCCTCCAAAAGAAGTTTGGGATTTGATACTAGAAATTGCAGAATTGCAGAGTCACGACAAATCAAGTTCTCAAACTTATAGCAACACTAAATCCAAGAAACTTTATCCATGTCCAATTTGTGGCAGAGATAAAAATCATTGGTGTTTTGAAAATAACAATGGACTAATCCATTGCATGAATGGTCAAACTTTTAGTGCTGAGAAAAAACATGGGGCTTTGAAAATTGGAGATGTTGTTGATGGCTACGCCTTAGTAGCTCAAATCTCAACTTGCAATACTTTCAAATTACATAATCCAATATTTAAACGTATCTATAATCCACGTCCATTAAATAGGAGGAGTGCTAGTGCTAGAAGATAAAAATCAGCTTCAGGATGATATTAATAACTTTGCAAAATTAGTTGAAACTGCAAAGGGATTGATTCTTGATAAAGTTCCTGTTTTTCAAAGAAATACCTTATTAAGAGGTATTGGTCGCGATTTGGGTTTAGTTTTAAACGAAACTGCAATCTTTGGAGTAGTAGGCAAAGCTCGAAGAGAAATAGAGGGAACTTTTGATGGATTTCTTCCTAATGAAAAAATTAAAATTCCTAAAACAAAATGGCTTTGGGAACATTTAATTTCTGAAGGGAATGTTTCCCTAGTGGTTGCATTACCAAAAGTTGGTAAGTCTTCTTTAATTGGTGCTTTCTTAGGTGCAATGAGTCGAGGTAATTCTGAATACCTTGAAAAACAAATTACATCTAAAGCAAAACCGGTTTATGTATTAGGAACTGACCAACCAATGGCAGATTGGGCAGAAATTCTAATTCCTGTTGGTTTGGTGAAAAGAACCGCAGAAGATGAAGTCGAGCTAGTACATCCCTTAAAAAGGTTATGGACTATGGAAAGGCCAATAACATTAACAGAAGAAAGTATTGAACAAATACATGATCTGGCTGTTGAAGACACTAATTCAATTTTTGTATTAGATGCTTTTGCAAGTTTGATTTCAGGTCTTGGACTTGATGAAAACCATGTTGATGCTGTTGAACCTATTCGGATGTTATGTGAAGCACTTGCCCAAACAGGTGCAACTATCGTTTTGCTTCATCATGCCAGCGGTACTAATTCCAATGAAAGAGCAGTAAAAGCAAGTAGAGGGACTAAAGCATTGCCAGCTTTGGCATCTAATATTATTAATTTATCTTGGTTACTTTCAGATGATAAAACTGATAATAGAATTGCCGTTACTACTCAAGGTCGAAGCTCTAAACCTGTAGATATGGTTATTGAGCAAACTGATCGGGCTATTTGGGAGAATCATGGAAGTAGTGCAGAAATTAAAGAAGAACTAAAACTTGAGCAAGTTGAAGGAAAATTATCCGAACGGCAATCTTTGGCATTAACAACACTAAAAGAATATTGTTGGGAAAAAGAAGTTGGTATTAGTCCACTTACGATAAGCACCATGCTTAGCGATGAATATGGAAAGAATGGCAGGGTAAAAGCTCTGGCAACATTAGATCAGTTAACTAAAAAAAAGCTTATTATCAAACAACTCATTTCTACTAAAGAAAGAGGAAATACTGCTGTTTTCTATCCCAGAGAATGGGGAGAAGATGCTTTCCATCAATGGAGCCCAGAAAAAATAGATTTCTATTTAAAGGAGGGTACTAAATAACCCCTTTTTATCCTTTCGACCCTTTCTTAAGAATATTTTCCTAGGAAAGGGTAAACAGCTTAAAAAGGCACTTTTAGGAGAGGTGCACCTGCCTAGTATGCAGATGGATTAAATCAAGAAAACCTAGTTATAGATTATGAAGTTCTAATTGTTTAAAAACAAAAGGTGCAAAATTAGGTGCATAATTGATATTCGATCTGAAATAAGAGGTAATTAACTCATTTTTTAAAAGAATTGTAATAAATAACTTTCATAATAAATATATAAATATTCATCAATTATTTAATTTTTAAATTCTGTTCTATATTAAAAAAATAATACTTATAAAAATAATGAAATTATTTAATTTATTAGTTCTAGTATTTATTTCGATACCTTTTAGTTCTCAAGCAGGTTTTAGATCATCATTCGATAGCTTTGAACATGGAACAAATAATATTAAGAGAAGAGAATCTATGACCGGAAGAAAATCTGGATGGGGTCTTGTTAACGATAATCCTAATGAAGTTGATTTAAGTGAATGGGGTGGAGTCGCGCCATCATGCGAAATTGCTCCTGAGTGCCCAGTCTGTATAAAATAAATTAGATTCTTTTACATTTTAACTTGAAAAATTTTAGTTTTTAATAATAATTATTTATAAGTAGATGAGGAAGAAAAATTAAATTTCAGAAAATTAAATTTATATTATTTTTCATAATCCTAATATTTCTTTTAATAATTATTTCTATCTTGTCTTTATCCAAAGGTACAGTTCTTATTACTAATAAAGATATTTGGCTTGCAATTTTTCAAAAAGGTGACGAACTAAATCAAACAATAATATGGGATCTTAGATTACCTCGATTAATAGCTTCTTTATTAGTTGGATCATCTTTAGGGATGTCAGGAGCACTTTTACAAGGAATGCTTAAGAATGGTTTAGCTAGTCCGTATCTTTTAGGAATATCAGCAGGTTCAGGTTTAGTTATAGTGACATTTATAACATTTGGATTTTCACAAATATTTATTCCAATAGCTTCATGGTCTGGAGCTATGTTGACTACCTTGATAGTCTTTATACTTGCAAAAAGTGCTAATAAAATATCTATAGAAAGATTAATTTTAGGAGGTGTTGCAATAAGTAGTTTGTTTGGAGCAATTCAAGCTACTTTATTATTACAATCTGAAGATGGAAGAATACAAGCAGCTTTAACTTGGCTTATTGGAAGCTTAAACGCGAGAGGATGGAATGAAATAAGAATTACTTGGATACCGATATTACTTGCATTATTAATAAGTTTTTTACTAGCAAGGCAATTGAACTTATTATCTTTAGGTGATGAATTATCAATGAGTCTTGGTAATTCTCTATTTAGATCAAGATGTATTATTGGTGCTGTTGCGACATTACTAGCAGCAAGTGCAGTATCCATTGGAGGATTAATAGGTTTTATAGGATTAATAGTTCCTCATTTTTCAAGATTATTAATTGGGAATGATTATAAATATGTTCTTCCTTTCTCAGCTTTAATAGGAGGTTTAACTTTAAGCACAGCAGATTTAATTGCAAGATCGGGGCCATTTGAGGTCCCAGTTGGTATAGTTACATCTCTTTTAGGTGCGCCAATTTTTATAATTATTCTTTACAGAAGATCATCAAAAAAAATAGAGATGAATTAATGGAATTATTATTAAAAGATTTTTCAACAGGTTATTCGAAACATGAAGTTATCAATAAAATAAATTTCAGGAATATTAATATCTATTAATTTGCCTTCTTTTAAAATAGCTATTCGATCGCAAAATCTTGCTGCCAAATTAATGTCATGAAGAACCGTTATTATAGACAATTTTTTTATTTGTATAAGATTTTTTAATGATTCTAAGAATTTAATTTGATAATTTATATCTAGAAAGGTGGTAGGTTCATCAAGTAAAAGAATGTTGGTATTTTGAGCAATTGTCATAGCTAAGAAAGCTCTTTGAGATTGTCCTCCTGATAATTCATTTATAAATTTATTTTTTAATTCATTTAGATCCATAATTTGAATTGCTTCATCAATAATTTTGAAATCTTCATC
>QCVU01000055.1 GCA_003210275.1 Prochlorococcus sp. AG-686-M10 | reverse complement strand
AATAAGGATCACTTTGTGATTTACTGCAAAAAATAGTTTTGCGAAGATAAGCTTTTTCATATTGATCATAAATATTTTGAGTCATAAAAACTCCAAAATAAATAAGTAAAATGGTCAAAATGAGTAGCTCTAATCCTAAGTTGGTCATTTGATAACCTCCTTTGATTTAAGTGTTATTTAGTACGTACTCCATATAAAAATCAAGCGTAAGAATACTTAAAAATTTCATTAAGCGTTATTTGAAATAAACTTGGAAAAAATATGAAAAGTTTGTTCATAATAAGTTTTAAATAAACCAGCATATCTACGCATATACAAAAAAAGTTATTCGTACTAACTTTCAATTAATCAAACGGAGGGATTAGAAATGATCGATTGTCCACCAGAGAAGTTCGTTAGATTGGTTTAAACAGCCAGTTGTTTATACTAGACATAACTAAGTTAAGAGGTTGATTACTAAAGTTAGTAGTCAATCTTTTTTCTTTTTTAGTGGAGGTAAATAATAAAAAACATAATTATAATTCCAAAAGAAAGGTCAATCAGGACTTGATTTTAAGAATTTATTTTGCACTGCTGCCGTATATTAAATGTTTAAATAAGGAACAAAATTAACCTCACAATTAACTTTGTATCAACATGAACCTAATATATAAGATTTTATCTTGCTAGAAATAAGGTGCGAGGTTAATATTGGCATCGTTCCGCCGATATTCCCGCCCGGAATTAAAGTTATTGAGTATGATCTTAATTGGAGAGTAATTAAATCCATAACGTTTCGAATTAAAGTAGAACCAATTATTTCCATTTTGGAAGAAAAACTGTCTTTACATTTAATATTAATAATCTTTTTGATGAATGCTTCAATGATTTTATTTGGATGAAGCTACAGTTAGGGAAGCCAAAAATATAAAAGTTTTATTTATCAGGAGTAAGTAAAGAAAATCCTTATAAATCAATAGTAGGTGTTAAAGCTGAAAAGGGAGTTATCTGTAAAAATATTCAAGAGAATTTTGATAACTTTAAAAAAATGGCGCAGATATGAATACTGTACTTCCAAATACTTGACTTATCTGAAATGTTTCTTACTTTAATCCATATATTTTTAGATAAATAAAACTATTTTAGATTAATTGTATTAATTTTTATGGTTGTATTTATTACTATCAATCCAAGAAGAATGTTCATAGATGGATTATCTTTATAGCAAATATCTTCATTTCTTTTGTGGACAGTTAAATATGAAGACAGAGAAAAAGGATCATAGAAATCCTCCTCTGGATTTCAATTTAAAATTATAACCCTCTTAATAAGTAATTTCTTCTATATCTGTAAAGCAAATCCAAATAAAAGGTTAAATTTCTGGGTTTTCTTGTAAAAACATTTTATAAATATTAACGAATAATTATTTGGAAAATTTTGGAAAATAAAAAAGCTATGAAACAAGAACCATTAAACTTTTTTTCAAACGATATGACGGTAGCTAAAGATCAGCTAGCTCATAATCACTTGAAGTTAACATATCAAAGGGATTCAGTTACAGACCTAGAACAAAAACATAAAGAATGGGCCCAAGAAGATACAGCAAGTTAATACCTAAACAATTAGTTTGTTTGGAGAAAAGGATTTACAATCACTAAAACTAAATAGACGAATGACAGTTTATTTGCAATAAAGAATAATAGCTCCTTTTTTAGGAAACTAATTACAGATGCATAAGTAAAAACAATAAAAAGATTTTATTTTGAAATAGTTATTGAGTAATAAAATTTAAATAACTCCATGCCTTAAAATCCCTTTTATCTTGGGTGGAATAAATGTCGGTCTTTTTCTCTTTTATCTTGAAGGGGGAATTCCTAAAATTGAGGCCAGTGGATTTGGTATTGCTATGACGACCGATATTAAGAAGGGAGAATCACCCTCGCAGGCCGCAGATAGATTAATTTTAAAGAGCAACGAAATAGAAAATCTAGATACTATTCTTGGATTAGTTCAATTAAATTGTGAGATAAATCCAACTAATTTCTCAGTCTTAACTACCTTCTCCTAGTTTTTAAATGTTTATTTCAACTAAGTAAAAATTCTTAAATTTTTATTCTTGTACGGTTGATCACTTTTCAGATACTCAATTAATTTGCATTATTGATGTAATTGCAAAATAAATATTATGACTCAGTCCTCAATAAGTACTCCATACGCGCAAAGACTAGCAGAAAAATTTAGAGAGTCCCAGGAATACTTAAGATCAAATGGATTTAGTAGATCAACTAAAACTCTTTATGAAGATATTGAGACTTCCAATAGTAAATAATGCAAATACCTTAACAAGTACCTCAAATACAATAAGGCTATAGTGTTTGTTTCGTTGTTTTTTATTTTTGTTCTTTTTTCTTGAATTTAAGAAGGCAGAAATATTAAAAATAATTCAGAAATTTCAAATTAAACACTTACTACTTCGACTGCTCATGAAATAATGAAACCTAAAGAAGAAAAAGAAGAAGCTATCGATGAAATAGTCAAAATAATTCAGAAATTTAAATACAATAATGAAATTAGTGAGAAATACAAAAGAGAAATTTTAGACCAAGATAAAATATATGATTGACAGTTCATCTAGATTAGAGAGTAATTAAAAACTCATTATTTATGACTATTAATACATTTCTATTAATTTTATTAGTTGTTGCTAACTACACAAACTTATTTTTAAATATAAAAAATAAAAGAAAATGACTAATATGTAAGGTATAGAAATTACTTACGAAGCAGTAAGCTTATTATTGCTATGTGACTTTGCTTATTTAACTTTTAGGATTGAAAATAATGACTAGTAAAGATTACTGATTAAAAAAATTAAATTAAATACAAAATTACCCCTTCACACTATCTATACATAATTGTTACATTACTAAAAAATAACCCACTATTTTAAATCCACAGCTTACATTTCTTTACATACTGTAATATTAGTGTTAATATAATTTAGGTTAAATTAAATTTTCATGAACTCAAATAAAGATATTCTTAATAGAGCAATTGGAAGACCCGCAATGATGGCATTCATTATCTTAGTCGGAACATATGTAACAACAGGTCAACTTATCCCAGGTGTGTTTTAATGAAAAATCAAAAAAGAAATATTGATCCTCAAAAAATAAGTGCTGAAAAATTAAATGGCAGATTTGCGCTTTTAGGAGTTATTGCCTTAGTCGGAGCTTACATATCTTCAGGACAAATTATTCCCGGAATAGTGTAATGCTAGATATAGATATTAACACTTTTATCAACACTATACTTTTACCGTTTATGCCGGTCGTAACTGTCTTTATTGCTAGTGCATTAATGCTTAGTGATTTGCCATGGAATGATGATGATGATGATGATGATGGAGGCGGCCTGATTACTCCGGTTTATAATTACGTCCCTGAAGGAGCGTAGAGAATGATAATTTTAGGTTTTAGAATTTTATTGGAACCTTATACATATGTAATTTATAACTAGAAGATAAAAAAACCTCTATTACTTAGAGATCTTTAAATAATTTTAAAAATCAAGTTTATCTTGTTTCAACTGTTTCAGTAAATTTGTTCAATATGTAAAATATAAAGACTTATTCTATTTAATTTTTTCCATAGAATTAGATGAGTATTATTACTAATGCATATTAGATGCAACTTTAAGGTCAAATTTTAATAAAAACACCTTAATAATTTAGGATTAAGGCGTTTAGTAATGAGATAAGTTTATGAGGAGTTATTATTTCGCCAATACACTAAAAATTCAATTCACTGTAGTATTTACCCCTTTTATGTTTTTTCAATTGGTGCCATAGTTAATCCTTTGCTGACGAGTTGCTGATGATAAAGTTCTGCCTGCTCAAAGGGGCCTCTCCATACTTCTGCCGACCCTTCCCTATCAACTTCAAGTGCTAGTAACCATGATTTTTTTTCACTTATTCCCGGGATAATTATCACAAGACAATTTGCCACATGTTCAAACGTATTAAAATTATCATCTAAAACTATTATCCTTGCTTCTGGATATTTTCTCTTTGTTGTCTTTGAATCTAGGATAGGAGTAGTTAAATTGTCTAAAATTTTCATATAAAAATATTAGTAGGATTAGAGTTGTTTTAGCTAGGTAGTTTTCTATTTTTATAAACTTAATGTTAAAACATCAAATAAGTAAAGATATTACCCATGGTCAAACTTTGAATAGTTGCTACGTTTGAAATAAGAGATGGAGTTTATTATGTTTACAAATTATTTGCCTATTGAGATGGTGACAGTTTTGGAGGTAACAACGATGTTTTCATTTTTAGTTGGAACAATCTTAGTTATGTTGTTTACATCAGATCAGGCTAATAAAAAGAATCTCTATTTAAAGAAAGCTAAATAACTTAAAAGTCCGTTAAGGCAAATACAGCAACAAAAACCACATACAAACCAAATATTTAAAGCTATTTACTGATTGTTAATGACAGGACCACCTATTTCTAGGAAGTAATTACTCTTTTTATTTCATTAGTTGGTTAAAGAATGGAATTACTTCATCAAATATTTCCTCGGCGGCATATCTATTTAGATTTTTTCTGCTTGGTATTGGTATATATGTTTACCTAAGAATTACTAAAAAATAAATACAAAATTAATTCCTATTTTACTTTTTAAGTTTAATTATCCAGTCAATATCAAAAATTAAAGATGGTGTAAATATTGCAGTCAATTGAGATTTTTTCTATTAGATTAAAAACATCAGAAACTCCTCACACACTAATTTCTGATCACTAAACGCCCCGATTCATAAGAATTAGGGCGTTTTTAATGCAATTAAGTCTTAAGAGGCATAACTAGCAAATATGACAATTAATATTACTCATCCTCTTTCATATAAAGGTAATATATGTAATAGTTTATTTATGTGTGTGGGAGAGGTTTTACTGAAACAGTGGAAACAAGGAAACACTTGATTCGGTAAAACCAGAGAAAAGACCTCTAGAAATAGGGTCTTTTTTATGAAAATAATTGCATAGTAGATAAAGTCACACTCATAATAAATAAATAACTTTTGGCAGTAGATTTACAATAAGTGGGAATTAATTTCTTTTTTTTTTGAAAAGCTTATTCATAAATAAAGAAATTATCGGTTGCTTTATTTAAAGTCATTTCTTGAGCACCCTTCATGCATCCTCCATCTGGGTAACTAATAACCTTTTTTGATATTGCACCGATAACTATAGCAACTATCCCAATACCTAATATTGCTTTTGATCTTTTGCTCGAAAATAGAGATTTCATTGAGATTTTATATTTATTAAATAATAGGAATATTGACTTTTATAATGTGGATTTTAAGTAGCTTCTTTAAGCATCAACTTCAGCTGCTCACTATCTAGCTGCTCTAAATAATTTCTCATTGCAAGCCAAGATCTTTGGCTTTCTATCTTTCCACTTTGCTTAAATAAATTTGCGGAAACTTGATCTACTAATTCTTTATGGGTCATATGCATATTCTTAATCAAGCTTAATTACTACAACATTAAAAAATTCTGCTAAAAGTTTTGATAGGTCTTGAACAGATACTTTTCTATTCTCTTTTGATAGTTTCTTTTTGATTGGATTTAAATTAGTCATGCTGATTCTCGAAATTGGTTTGTTACTTCAGTCCATCCTCCAGCTAATAATTCATTCCATGTTTCAAATGCAGAGTCGAGATCGTGAAGTCTTCTGTTTTTAAGTCCTGCAGGTTCTCCTAGATGCTTTGCATAGAAGAGATGGGTACAGACTTGAATATCGTTCCGTGCTGATTTATTGAACTTTTCAAAAAAGATTAAAAAGCTACTTTGTGGGTTAAGTAACCAGCAATTTGGGGCGTTAACACGACTGTTATAAGAAAAATTAGACCAAACATTTGCTTCTCCAAGAGTCGTTAAAAAGTAATACAAGTGTACTATTACCATAAGTGCATTGAATATATATCGTCAAGTATTAATTTTTATTTATCTTTTTCTCTTAATTCAGGAAAACAATTAGCAATATGGATTAACTCATAAACCTCTTCACTATCATATTCTTTATCTGGAACTCCACTTCCTCCAACTTCCTCAAACATTTGTACACTCAACATTTGAAATTTACTTATTAAAAAATGAAAAACATACACAACATGAATATCTTCAATACTTCACTTGAAGAGGCAATCAAAAAAGCGCTCTTCTACAAAGACGAACATGGTAGGACAGTTTGGTAGGGCAAATTGGTAGGACAATATGGTAGGACAGCTCTAAAACTTTACAAAATAAAAAGGCTCAGAATGCTGCTATTGCAACAATTCTAAGCCTTCTACCGAATCCCCGCCAGTTCTCTGATGCATCGACCTGGAAAAGCCATAGAGTCAAAGGACCTCAATAATAGCTTGAATTACTAGGGTTTCATTGCTATGTTGGTCCTGCAACCTGGTCCTGCACTATTGTCTAGTATCCATCAGAGAAAGGGTCGATCTGGTTATTACATTACAGTCGCAACCCCTAAATCATTAAGGAATAAACTAGGTAATTCCATTAGAAGAAAAGTTGGAAATACTCACAGAGAAGCACTTGCAAATAGATCAAAAGTTGAGATAGAAATACAGCGTCAAATAGGTAAAGAACTTAATCAGCTTTCTTTAGTCGAGGAAGTTCAAGAGATATATAAAGAGAATACTCTTTCCGAATTACCAGGTTCAGAGAAAGAAAAACTAAAGAATATTTATCAAGTTGATTTTGATAAAGAAGGAAATCCAACCACTCCTGAAGAGGTGGCACTATGGGAAGAACTAGATGGCAAAACAACTTATCATCAATGGATTAATAAAAGGAAAATTATAGAAGGTGTTACTAAATCAACGGTTAATGGATGGCATACAAAGTTAAGCAAATTAGCCAAATGGAATGGGACAGATTATTTAGGAGAACTTACTAAAACTCAAGCACTTAAATTTAAAGATAATTTAATTCAACAAGGATACGAACTGTCATCAGTAA
Source organism: Prochlorococcus sp. AG-686-M10 (assembly GCA_003210275.1). GTDB lineage: Bacteria > Cyanobacteriota > Cyanobacteriia > PCC-6307 > Cyanobiaceae > Prochlorococcus_A. The sequence continues at coordinate 343 of QCVU01000055.1, read as the reverse complement.
AGAATATTATTGGAACTTTAAATGCTTTTTGGAATTGGGGAATAGAAAATCAAATTGTTCAAAATAATATTTGGAGTGGTTTAAAAAAACGTCTTCCAGATGCAGAAAAAAAAGGATTACCTCCAAGAGAAATCTTAGATAAAGCTACAGAAAAAGCTTCTACAATAACCCCACTTAGAAAAGAAAAAGATTATTCATTCTTGATCCAAAGGTATACAGCTTGTAGAAGAGGAGCTGCTAATGGTTTAAGACATTGTGATATTAATTTAAAAGATAAAACTATTACCTTTACTCCCTGGGAAAAAATAGTTTCTTTTGAAAAGACAAGAAGAGGAAAAAGACG
>QCVU01000054.1 GCA_003210275.1 Prochlorococcus sp. AG-686-M10 | reverse complement strand
AATAATTTTTCTCTCATTTTTTCGCTTCTTAATTCTGGTCTGAAGTTTGTAGTGTCTACACCTCTTTGCCATAAAGCAGTTCTTTGTATTCCTTTTTCTTCGAGTTCATTAACCATTGCAGTTGAGGTACAAAGATTTAATAAGGCTTGATTATGAGCTGCTTTCAATAACTCCCATAAAAGAGGTTCTAACATTCCCATTCCATAGTGTTCAAGATATTTAGGAAGATGTGTATGGTAACTGGCAATTAAAGGAATATTATTTGTTTTTGCTAGCCATATGCCTCCAAGTCCAAGTACGGCGGGATTAACTACGTGTATTAAGTCTGGCTTGAATTCTTCTAACTTATCAGAGACTGCTGGGCCAGGTAAGCCTAATTTCAACTCAGGATATAAAGGCAACGGCATTGCAGCAACTCCTACTATTGTTGCTCCTTTATAAGAATCAGGACATCCCTCAGGACAAAATACTATAACTTCATCACCATTTTTTGTTAAGAATTCGATTGTCTTAGTTAGTCTTGTTACTATTCCGTCGACTTTAGGTAGAAAAGTTTCAGTAAAGAATGCTATTTTCACTTTTTTAAGATTAATATTAAAACAATTTTTAATTAGTTTTTATTGCTTTAGCCTGTTTCTTTGTCCATGTTGAAATACAAGGAATCCTTTTTTTATCACATCTTATAGAATATTTTTTTGCTACTTCAACAACTTCTTCTAATAAGCCATTATCAAGAGTAGTAGGATTTAGTCCCAATTCTATAAAACATTTATTATCAACTATTAAATCATTTTCGACGGCTTCATTACGAGGATTTGGTAAATAATTAATTTCGGCTCCAGTAAGAGAAGCAACTTTTTTAGCTAATTCGCCAACCTGATGACTTTCTGTCATTTGATTGAATATTTTTACTCGTTCGCCGGATTCTGGAGGATTTTCTAGAGCTAATTGAACACATTTAACTGAATCTTTGATATGTATAAAAGCTCTTGTTTGTCCTCCTGTTCCATGAACAGTAAGGGGATATCCGATCGCTGCTTGCATAAGAAATCTATTAAGAACAGTACCGTAATCGCCGTCGTAATCGAATCTATTTGTCAATCTTGGATCTTTTAATGTTGTTTCTGTATTTGTGCCCCAAACAATGCCTTGATGTAAATCTGTAATTCTAATCAAGTCGTTTTTATTGTAATAAAGAAACAATAATTGATCTAATGTCTTAGTCATATGATAAACACTACCAGGACTAGCGGGATGAAGTATTTCTTCTTCAAAACGACTTCCGTCCGGTTGAGGTACTTCAACTTTTAAATAACCCTCAGGAATTGTTGCGCCTCTATGTGATCCATATCCATATACTCCCATGGTACCTAAATGAACAATATGAATATCTAAATTACTTTCTACAATCGCAGCAAGTAAATTGTGGGTACCATTTACATTATTATCAACTGTATATCTTTTGGTATAACTTGATTTCATTGAGTAAGGCGCAGCCCTTTGTTCAGCAAAATGTACAATCGAATCTGGCTTTTCTTCAATAAGTAAATTTAGTAATTTTTGATATTGTTTCGAGAGATCAATATTGATAAATTTTATTGGTTTCCCACCCGTCTCTTCCCATGCAGAAAGTCTTTCATTTATTGAAGAAATTGGGGTTAACGATTCAACTTCAAGATCAATATCTATTTTCCTGCGACTTAGGTTGTCAACTATGATAACTTCATGATTTTGTTCTGCTAAATTCACCGCGCAAGGCCAACCGCAAAAACCATCTCCGCCAAGAACAATTACTTTCACTCAAAACTCCAGAATTAAAATATCATTTTATATTTATTAAATTACTACAGAGTGCTTCCAAAATGCGAAAAAAGATTGTAAAAAGTTTCAAATCTTTTCTCTTTAATTAATAAATTAGTCATTATTGCAATTTTTTTAAAATCAAATTTATTTTTAAAAGAATCAAATTACTTTATTGAGATGTTTTTTTCAGGTGAACTAGCGCTCGCTAACTTCTGCTTTTCAATTCTCCCAGCTAAAAAAGCGTCTCTGCCAGCTTTTACCCCATAATTTATCGCTCTAGCCATTTTTGATGGGTTTTTAGCTAATGCGATAGCACTATTAATTAAAACTCCATCTGCACCAAGTTCCATAGCTTGAGAAGCTTCACTAGGTACACCTATGCCAGCATCAATTATTACTGGAATATTAGAATTTTCTATAATTATAGATATATTAGATAAATTTAAAAGGCCTTGACCCGAGCCAATAGGTGACCCTAATGGCATTACAGTTGAGCAACCTATCTCTTCTAACTTTTGAGCTAATATTGGATCAGCATTTATATAAGGAAGAACAATAAAATTTTTTTTAATTAATATTTCAGCAGCTTTAAGAGTTTCAATAGGATCAGGTAATAAATATTTTTTATCAGGAATAACTTCTAATTTGACGAAATTATTTTCTTCTTGACCTGATAATTTTGCAAGTTCTCTTCCCAAAATTGCTATTCTTATTGCTTCGTCTGAATTGGTGCAACCAGCAGTATTTGGGAGCATCCAGTATTTTTCCCAGTCAATTTTTTCTAGTAAATTTTCACCACTTTGATTATCTTGAATTCTTCTTACTGCTACAGTGACTATTTCAGATTCAGTATTCGCTAAACTTTCTATCATTACTTTTGAAGAGGCATATTTCCCCGTACCAACCATCAACCTACTTGAGAAGTTTTTACCTCCAATTTGTAAGGATGAATCTTCTTTCATTTTAAAATCCTTTATCTTTTGTTCCTTTGTAAGGGGTGTAATTAATTCTTTTTTCAAGCTCTTTACTCTTTTTAATTGCTGTTTTGTTGTTTGGATCTATTACTAAAACTTTCTTATAAGTTGTATATGCTAAATCGTATTCCAGCAATCGTTGTTGTGCGGATGCAAGATTATTTAAAGCGACTGTATATTCAGGTAGTGATTTTATAGCTGAGTTATAGAACTTTATTGCTTTTTTAAATTCATTTTGTGCAGCATAAGAAAAACCGAGAGCATTTTCTATGATAGCTTTTGCTTCGTTAGGTTCATTATCATAAGATTCAATAGCTTTAAGAAAAGTCTTAGTGGCCTCTGAATACAACCTTTTTTTAATTTGGATAGAGCCAAATTCATATAATTCAGAAGCTTTTGTAAGTGATTTTAAGCCTTTTTGCTCAAATTTTACTAAATTTAATTCTTCCTTTCTTGTCCTAAGAAATTGTCGAAATACAAAAACAGATATTATTATAAGTACTACAAAAAGGATGATCAAATAGGATTGAAAGGAAGATAGTTCCATTACTTATAAAATATTATTCACAATTTATTTTTTTACTTAATTACTTACAGTGGAAACTATTTTTTCAAAACATTGCGGATCGCTTAAAGCTAATTGCGCAAGCATTTTTCTGTTGATAATTATGTCAGAGCTCTTCATAGCATTAATTAATTTGCTGTAATTTGTGCCATTGATTCTTGCAGAGGCATTGATTCTTGATATCCAAAGTCTTCTAAAGTCTCTTTTTCTTCTTCTTCTATCTCTATAAGCATTGCAAAGAGCTTTCATTACTCTTTGATTTGCTGTTCTAAAAAGATTTTTGTTTCCTCCTCTGAAACCTTTTGCGAGGTTTAAGATTTTGTTTCTTCTTTTTCTGGCTATGTTGCCTCTTTTAACGCGTGCCATAAATTTATTTTGAAAGTAACTTGAATGCTCTTAAGCGTAGGGAATCATTAATTTTACATTATCAGCATCTCTTTCATCAACTACAGCTTTTGTTTTAAGGTGTCTTTTCAATTTTGAACTTTTGTGATCTAATAAATGATTATGGAAAGCTCTTCTTCTAGTAAATTTACCCGTAGCAGTAGCTTTAAATCTTTTTGCTGCTGATTTACGAGTTTTTAGTTTATACATTTACCTTGATAATGTTTAATTTAGATAATCTAAACCTTTATATGCATTGGTGCAAATTAAAGTTTTGAATTGAAAAGGTAATGTTGAACTTATGCTGCCCAAATTTAATTTAAAATTTCTGATTTATGGATGTTGGTTCCTTTGTTCAATAACGCGAATATTGACAGTAAGCGGCTTTGCAGAAGAATCTTCACAAATAAATCTTACTCAAGAATTAAAAAAAGGTAATTTTTTAATTGGATTAAAACAATACTTAGGAGCTAAGAGTGATAACTTTCCAGAAAAAAACAATATTACCTTTACTACAAAAAATGATTTTTTAAAACTCCTTTCTATTAATGGTGTAAAACACAAATCTAAAAAAATCAATATTGTTTTGAAGAAAATAACCTTAAAAACCCCTTCTACTGTTGAAAGGCTTGTATTTGGTCCATTTGCAAGCTATGAATCTGCAATAAAGCAAGCAAAAATATTAAAAGAAAAAGGTTATGAAGCTTTAGTAGCCTTTCCAAAAAATTGGGAAGTTTGGATTCCAGTTGGCAAAAACCTTCCTGACAAAAAATTAAACTATAGACTTTTTAAAAAATCTTACAAGTCAACCATTATCCCTTTCCTTGTTACTGAATACTCGCAACATAAACTCCAAGGCCCGATATATATATCTTCATCTGAAGAGATAAGAATTAATGATATTAATTTTGGTAAAAAGTTTTATTTAGCTAAAGATTCATATGGAACTTGGACGTTGATTCAGAAAATCAAATTTGATGATTATCTAAAAGGTGTTCTGCCTCATGAAATTGGCTCGAATTCACCTTTAGAAGCATTGAAAGCACAAGCAGTAATCGCTAGAACTTGGGGACTTTATAACTCTGATAGATTTAAAAACGATAAATATCATTTATGTATAACTACTCAATGCCAAGTTTATAAACCTCCTGTGATTGAATATAAAAATGTACATAAAGCGATAAAAGATACTTCAAATTTAATAATCACTTACAAAAATAAACCAATTAATTCCTTTTATCATGGATCTAATGGAGGTATATCAGCTAGTGCAAGTGAATCCTGGCAAATAAAAGATTATCGTTATCTTAATTCAATGATTGATGGTTTAGATTCTTTTAAAAAAGCTTTTAAGCTTCCAATCAAAAGTGGGGATGAGTTAAATAAATTCCTTGATTTTTCAGAGGAAAAAGCATATGGTAATAAGCATTCTCTTTTTCGATGGGAGAAAATACTTTCTAGTAAGATAATCCAAAATAATCTAATAAAAAATCAATACATTGAGGAGAATTCAGATTTGGTTGATCTAAATATTATTGATAGAGGTGCCAGTGGAAGAGTAATAAAATTAGAAATTAAGCTAAAAAATTTTAAGAAACCAATAGTTCTCATTAAAGATGATATTCGTCGAATATTGAGTTTTCTGCCGAGTAATTTATTTACTATTAATAAATTAAATGATAATCTTTGGCTTTTTAAAGGAGGTGGCTTCGGTCATGGTGTAGGTTTATCTCAATCAGGAGCAATAGAAATGGCTGAATTGGGTTTTACTTATGAACAAATATTGAATCATTATTATCAGGGAACAAATATTAGAAAAATTGAGACATTGTCTCAATAATTAAAATAAAAATTATTAGTTAACATTTATGAGTAACGGTTTTTATAAAAATCGAAGATTAAAATCATTTTTATTTTTTGCTGTTTGTTTATTAGTAAGTACTATTCCACATATCTTTCAATTCAAACATTTTCTATTTTTTACATTTACGATTTCCTTTTTAGTTGCTTGTTATGGGTTAAATGTAATTTCAAAAAATTTAAAAAGAAATGTTATTTTAAAAAATAATGAAAAGAGGATTAGTGATGATAAGTTACCTAATCTCGATATTTTAGTTGCTGCAAGAGATGAAGAAAATGTTATTGAAAGGTTAGTTGAAAGATTATTTAATTTAGATTATCCAACTAATAAATTAAATATTTATATCATTGATGATGGTAGTTCTGATAAGACTCCTTTAATCTTGGAAAGGTTATCGAAAGAGTTTGATAAATTAAAAATTATTAGTAGATCTGCAAACGCTGGAGGTGGTAAATCAGGAGCATTAAATTATGCTTTAAAGTTTACACACGGAGAATGGCTATTAATATTAGATGCTGATGCCCAATTAAAAAATGATACGTTATCAAGGCTATTTAGTTTCGTTTATGAGGGATCTTGGTCAGCAGTGCAATTAAGAAAATCGGTCATAAATTTAAGTAATAATTTTTTAACCACTTGTCAATCTATGGAAATGGCAATGGATGCAATTTTTCAATATGGAAGATTATCTGTGGCTGGAGTATCTGAATTGAGAGGTAATGGTCAATTAATTAATAAAGAAGTTCTACTGAAATGTGGTTCGTTCAATGAAGATACGGTTACCGATGACTTGGATTTAAGCCTTCGACTTCTACTCTCAAAAGCAAAAATCGGGATTCTATGGGATCCTCCTGTTATGGAAGAAGCAGTTGAAAATATATCCGCTCTATTTTCACAGAGACAAAGATGGGCTGAAGGAGGTTTGCAAAGATTTTTTGATTATGGTGAACAATTATTTTCAAATAAAATTAAACTTATTCAAAAGTTTGATTTAACTTTTTTCTTTATCTTGCAATATGCCTTGCCTATTATTTCTATGATTGATTTGATTTTAAGTATCGCTATAGCAGAATCACCTAGTTATTGGCCAATCTCCATAACTGCATTTACTTTGTCTGGAATTGCAGTGTGGTACGGCTCTTCATGCAAGAGCGAAGGTCCAGTGTTACAAAATCTCAATTTGATGATGATGTTATTTTCTCTTTTATATCTATCTCATTGGTTTTTAGTTATACCATGGGTAACAATAAAAATGTCTATTTTTCCTAAAAAAATTCTCTGGAAGAAAACACTTCATACTGGTTTTTAGGTTATTCATCTAAATCAATAATTTCCCCATTAAAAAAATTTGCTAGATTTTTGGAACTGTCATCATAGGATTCTGTTTGAGGTTTATTAGAAGAGGGGAGGGGATTTTGAAAATTTGTACTTTGTCTTTCTTGATTTTCATTTAATTTCTTAATTACTTGTTCTTTTGATTTTGTAGTGTTATTAATATTAATTTTTTTGCTAGAAAAGTTAAGTTTTACTTCATCCCCAAAAATTTTTTTTACAGCATTCTCAATTATAACTTTTCGACTTTTGATCATATTTTCCCAGTTGGGAGATAATGCTATTAAAACTTCATTTGAATCAATACTTGTAAGTTCTGCTTGCTGAGAAAGTAACATTTTTGTTGATGGCAATTCTAATTTAGAGAGAATTAGCTCCCACTTTTCTTTTAAATAATCAGTTTGACTATCATCTTGAGAGTTTTTAGTACTATCTTCATTATTAATTAATTCTCTGTTCAAAGTTGCTG
>QCVU01000053.1 GCA_003210275.1 Prochlorococcus sp. AG-686-M10 | reverse complement strand
TAATAACACTTCCAATTTTAATTTTCCTTTTTATTTCAATCCAAATATCAGAATTAGATTTTGATGAAAGATTAAGTCTTGGGATGGCTTCAGTATCTAAAAGTCTTACTAATCTAAAAAGCCTATCTATTCCCCCATTAAAAGAATCTAGCGAAATATTGAATTCATCTTTTCTTATATCTTTTTTATTAATAATTTCCTTAAATTCTGCACTTGTTAGAACTCCCTTGAAATAAACGATTTTTGAATCTTCTTCAACTTGTGCTGCCAATATAAGTTGAGGTCCTTTACCTTCTATTTTCGAATTCTTTAAAGAAATCTTCACTTCATCTGCAATAAGTTCTGAAGATATTATTTGGATATCAAATTTATTTAAAATAATTGATCTCGATGGATCGGTTAAAGCCAATGCTGGCCCTAATTGTAAATTTAAATTTTTTTCTTTTATATATTTTTCCATTGCTAAAATTATCAACTCTCTAACTGAAAGATTTAATTCTGCATCCAAGATAATTGCTTCCTCTGGGATAGGGAAAGCTTCTAGTTCATTATCAATAAAATCACTCATTATTCAATTGCCTCCTTTATCAATTGTTTTAATATGGGCCTCTTTTTATTTAGTTCTGAATTTATTAAGTGATTCTTCAAACTTTCAACTAATCTTTCAATACCATTAATATCATTTTTCAAAGAGGAAAATTCATTAATTCTTAAAAGTATTATTGCTGATTCTTGAGCAATAGATTCTGATATTTTCTTTTCAGGTAAAAGTTTACTCACCCATGCTTGTTTATGCTCACATTTTGAAGCAATTTCTCTTTGACTTAATCCTTGACTATAGAGTTCCCAGGCAAGTTTCCTACTTTTATCTTTGTCCCATTTTTTTTTATCTTGATTAATTAATTCCTTAATGATAGGTTCACCACAATTTCTTAGAGTATTTTCAATTTTTGAAATTAAATTAATTTTTGAATCATCATCTATATCCTCCTCAAAACTTTGTATTTGAGATTCTTCATTGTTTTCAAATTGACGCGGCGTATATATAGCAGATAAATATTTTCTTAACGCTTTATCTAAAAGTAAAAGAGTCTCTTTATTTTCTTGAGGAGGATTAAGACTTTTTAAAAAATTTTCGTCGGGATGCCATCCAGAAATTTTGCCTGTTTGGTCTTTATAAATAGCCTTAGCTTTTTTATATTCATAAATGTAGGATTCATATAGTTTTTTTATATAAGGAGTTTTAAAAACTCCTTCTCCGCACCTATCCCATGCCTCTGTAATTCTTTTACTTGAACTATCTGCAATAAGCGCCCAAGGACTAATCAGAAGTATTCCACATTTTTTTAAATACGATTTAAGCTCAGAACTTCCCTGAACTTTATTTTTTGTCCAAGTAGTTAAGTTCGATAAAGAGGAATTAAATTCTGCAATAATTTCTGCAGTAAATGGTTTTAAATTATCTTTCATTTGCATATATTCAATTGTCTCCCAACAAAATATTTTTTTTATAAAACTCCTTTTTTTATCAGGTGTATTTTTAGGAACCCTGAGATATTTATCACCACTATCGTCCAATAAGATTATCAACATCTCACTTAATTCAATTTCATACCTTTCTTTAAATTGGTTATAAATTAAATTTATCTTTTGTGATATTGGATGACTTACCCTTCCTCTTAGAGCCATTAAAGAATCTTTCTCTTTAGGATTTTTCTGAGCTAATAATAAAAGATTTTTATCAATATTTTCAGTAGGTTGGCTATTTAATAAATCAAATTTTTCTATCAGATTAGTATCAATATCAAGTACTTTCCTCTCTACCTTTAAAGAAGAAGCTTCTATTTTTGATATCTCGCAGTAATCCTTCAAGAATAGTCAATTAGCTTTGTATTAAATGTATTTTAAAAAAAAGAATAAATTTGTCGATAACCATATTTATTTATTTAAATTTAGAAACTTATTGGCCTCCAATCTCCACTTAATTGAAAAGCAGCCCATACATTTGGATGCCTCCAATCTTCATTGGGATGTACTTTAAATTCATTTTGAGTTGCAGCTAGTGCATTTGATCTTCCTTCCCCGTCCTTTAACTTGCTATAAAAAGTTTCCATAAAAGCAGCTGTTGCTTCATCATTTACTTCCCATAGCGATAGTAAACTAGATCTAGCTCCCGCCACGGCAATTGATCTTTTAAGTCCATAAATACTATCCCCTGATTTGATTTCTCCAAGACCAGATTCACACCCAGAGACCACAACAAGTTCAGTTCCAGAGAAGTCCAATTTACTTAGTTCAAGAGCTGTAAGATATCCGTCATCAATTTTATTAAATTCAGGATAATTAGCTCCAGATAATACAATCCCACTTCTAAGTAGCGGATCCTCAAATTTTGAATTTTGTTTATTAAAGCTATTTGCGAAAAGTATTGAAGATAATGCTAATTTTTCTTCTTTATTACTTAAGAAAAAAGAATGAGAGGCAATATGTATTATTTTTGGTGAATTCCTTTTTTGAATATTTAATACTGATGCTTCATCTTCAATTAAAAGTTCACCATCTATTTTATTTGAGATAAATCTTCCTTCTTCCTTAGTTCCAGGTAAAGAAATCCAAATCTTTAAACTTTGTTCGAAAGATCTTGTTTGAGCTTCAAACTCCTTTTCATTTTTTATGATTTTTGTTTTTGAGGAATTATCTTTTAGGTTGAAATTAGGATTAGCTACTACAAGAGACTTATTGTTATTGAAAATATTTGTTTTATTTAAAGAAACTAATTCTCGCCCAGTAGTAATTAACCTTAATAAGAATTCTTCTCCAAGTAATTTATTTTCATTTGCACTACTTACTGCAGCAAATGGTACTTTATTTAACTCTGAATCTGGAGAAATAAATAAAACTTTTTTATCTTTAATGTATTTTCCTAATGGATTAATTATTGACTTTCCAACGCTATTCCATTGTTCTTGAGCATCTGGGAGGAATTGTTCTGATGCAATTAATCCGTTTTTAATTAGATCTTCAATTTCTTGTGCAAGTCCCAAATCAACTGTTTCGACCTCTCCATTTGAGAAAAGAAGAAGTGCTTGATATCTTGGCTTTTCCCAATTGTCTTCTGACAAAGCATCTGTAGGATTATCAAAGATAAATGGCCTATATTTTTGGTATTCAATTAAGACCCCATTGTTTGGGATTTCTTGTGAAATTTCTTTAATGGAATATATTTTTGATTTAAAATCTGGTAATGATTTATATAATTCAAGTTCTAAGATTTCTTTTTCAATATTAAGTTTTTTTATTGATTCAATATCATTTGTATTAATTGATGAGATTTGATTGTTTAAACTTATGATTTTTTTATTAAGATCCTTTTGTGCTTCGTCTAAAGATGAAAGTTTTGATTGCTTTTTCTCAATTTCTTCAAGTAATCCGTGACGATTTAATCTCGCAAATAAAGCAAGATATTTACCTTTGGGATGAATATTTGAAGCTGAGAAAATAGCTGGATAAGATATCCCTAGTCTTTTAATAAATTCATCTCTTTTAGAAAGAGGTAAGTATGGAATTTGTTCTTGTATGAATTTAAATTGAAGATTAAGACTTTTTCTTAAATAAAATTCCGTATTATCAAAATCATTTTCATTGAAGTAAACCATAGCTAAATTTATGTATGGCTGAATTAAGAGCGGGTTATTTTCCCCATATATCGACTTATATGTCTCTAAAGATTCTTTATGAAAGACTTTTGCTTCGCTATTTTTACCTTGAAACCATAACGCACTTCCAACCATTGATGATAAGTAAGGATCTGGGTTTTTAAAACCTTCAATTTTAAATTGTCTTTTATAAAGTCTTCTTAAAATCCTCTCTGCTTTTTGTAATTTTTTCTCCATGAAAGCAATATAGGCAAGCGATGACTGCCCTTCATAAGTTCTAAACTTTATAAATTTCTTGGCTTTATCATAATCTTTATTATTTATATAAATATTAGATAGAAGACTTGAACATGCATTCTCATAAATTAAATCATCTGTTTTAACTAAACATTTTTTTGAAATTTCTTCCGATTTTTTAAAATTTCCTACAAATAAATAGTATCTACTTTCTGCATATAGAAGAGCTGCTTCTTTCTCTTTATTCTCTGATTTATTGAGTAAGAGTTTTGCTTTTTCTATTAAATCAGGGACTTTTGATAACTTACTTAAAATAAGGTTATTTTCTATCAAATATATAATTGAATCTAATTTTTGAATAGGATCCCCAATATCTAAAACTTTTTCATAATCTAAGTTTGCTTGTGCATAATCCCCGAGATTAAAATTAGTCCAAGCTCTAGAAATATAACTTTCTGGTTCTAATGGATCAATATTTATAGCCGCCGAATAATCTGCTAAAGCCCCTTTAAAATCTCCTATTTGCGTTTTATAGTAAGCTCTAGATCTATATGATTGTTCATTATTTGGATTAAGAGATAATGAAAAAGATAAATCTTTAATAGCACCGATATAATCACCCATTTGTGCCTTACTATATCCTCTACTAATAAATAAATAATCTTTTTTGGGATCTATTCTTATAGCATTATCAAAGTCTTCTATAGCTGAAATATGATTTCCAGCATTACTTTTCATATAGGCTCTCATTATATAACTCCACTCAAATTGACTATTAATTTTCAATGACTCTGAATAATCTGATTCTGCCCCTTTAAAGTCACCAATATTCTTCTTCGCTTCACCTCTATTATGAAATGCCCAATAATCCTTTGGGTCTAACTTAATTACTCTTGAATAATCTTCAATAGCCCCTTTAAAATCTTTTAGTTTTACTCTTAGGCCAGCACGGGAATAATAAAAATCTCTATTATTTTCTTCAATTTTTATAGCTTCAGAATAATTTAGTAAAGCTGACTCATATTCGTTTATCTTTTCTTTTAAGTGGGCAATAGCATAAAACCCGTATTCATAGCTTGGATTTATTTTTACAACCTTTGAATAATCATCTAAAGCTCCAAAAGTATCTCCAAGTTCCTCTTTTGAAATAGCTCGACTTTCATAAGATCTAAACCAAGGTTTGAGATTGAGTTCAATAGCTTTTGAAAAATCAATTATTGATCCTTCGAAATCTTTAAGCTTTTGCTTACTTAATCCTCTGTTGTGATAAGCCTGCCAAATCTCAGGATTTTTTTTGATTACATTATCAAATTTCTTTAGTGCTTCATCATAATTTTTTTCTATATATTTTTCCCTGCCCTCATTTAATATTCTGTCTAGATCATCTGCTTTTAACTGAGTTGAATTAAAAGGAAGTAATACATTAATGGCTATAAATAAAAAGATAGATAAATTTTTAATCATTTAAATATATTTTAAAAATAGAGAAAAACGCATCCCTTTGAAGCCTAAGTATATTCTAATTTTTAAGCTGTAAATCAATAATAATCTTTTTTGGAATCATTCAAAACAAGTCAGAACTAAGTGAGAAGTGAACACAAATTAAACTTGTCAAAATGTCTTTCAAAAACATTAACCCATCCTCAAAAATCAAGAAGCTTTTAAGTCTTGCAGTCTTTGGAGCTTTAATCATTGTGCCGAATATGAAGGCTTATGCTGATGTATACGTCAAAGGGCATTACAGATCAAATGGATCATATGTAAATCCTCACTACAGAACAAGTCCTAATAATTCTACTTATGATAATTGGTCTTCATACGGGAATTCAAATCCACATACTGGTCAAAAAGGTTATAACAGAGGTTATTAATTTTTTTTATAAAACTTTTTTAAACCCTTAGTATTTAAGGGTTTTTTTATTTCTATTAAAAAAGTCCTAAAGAATTTGATTATTAGACTAAGAGAGACAGGATTAGAAATAATTTATCTTTCTAATAGGATTACTTGGTCTCCATTGTAAAATCCCTTTGAGATATTGATCTAAAGGTTTATATCCTTTCGGATGTAGATCAAGATATTTTTTGCTTTCGATATACACCTCATAATGCTTTAACCAGCCATCCTTCCTCACTTTATATAGAGTAGAACGACTTGCATAACCTAATAATCTTGCTGCTTCGCTATAAGTGCAATAAGGCATGAAATGTAATTTGTAGACAGTTATTAAAAAGTAGTTACAAGTTAAAGAAGCTTGTTGTTATTAACCTTATAACCTGAAAATAGTATTTAAAACTGAAAAGTGTCCATACTTTTTATTTGTTAAACCTAGGAGAATTTTGGGGCCCGAAATTACCCACCTACTTGGTCTGGAAAGGACCCAAATTATTATGGAACAGGCCGAGGTCCCCAATGTGGATCACTATCATCTTCAAACTCAGCAGTATTATAGGTAGCTAGATTTAATATCTCTTGGTGTTGAGTGTGGTGGGTATGGTGACTTAGCTCCACCCCTTTATTTATACAGTTTTTATTTTTGCTTTTTTCTTGATTAAAAGAAAGAGTTAAACCCTTCATACCCTTCACCTTTGTTTGAGAATCATTGCCATTAGATAGATTTACTGGTGGTGAGTTTGTGTTGAGGGTTGGTTCTAGTGGTGAGTTCAACCCTTCATCTATGCATTCAAATCCAAAGTGATCCTTCAAATTAAAATCAATCATCGGCTTGATTTGATATTTGATGCCATATTTTGTTTTGGTACTCTCGACCCAACCCACCACCTTCTTGACCTCCAGTCCGAATTTAGTTTCTTTAACAGGTTGGATTCCTGTCTCTTTTGCCCAGTCTCTATATTCGTGATATAAATTTCTACCTAAAATAGAAGAAATTCCATCTTGATAATTCTCTATCAAGAATCTCAAAACTGGTCGTGATTCCAATAAGTTTTCAATCGTTGCCTCTTGAATCGATGGAATACTTCCTCTATTTTTAAAAGCTTCTTGCATCTCTTGTTCTCCCATCTTCCAGCACCATTGAAATATCCCTGCGATTTCTTTTTGTAATTTCCGCTTTAAAGAAGGATCTCGTGTTTCAGGAGTATTTGAAATTCTAAAGGTAATCAATCTCCTACCCATACCTTCTAAACCTCCACCATGAGCAACAGGAGTATCATTATAGAATCGCCAAATAACAACACCTAAACGAACTGCAAATCGATTTTGATAAAAAAAATGGACTCCAACTGGTTCATTGCTAACAATAGAATTAAAAATCCCTGGATCTTTAATATGACCAGATGAATCAGGATCAATGGCAATTTTCTTACCTATTAACGCTGCTAGAGAATTGGAATTGTTAAAGCTTTCACTACGTACAATTCCTGCACCGTGACTTCCACCACATAGAGCAGTAAGCACTTCTGAAATAGTTCCTTTTCCGCATCCCCTAGGACCGTGAACATCAAATGCGACCTCATACGGGAAGGGCTGTTCAGAATCTTTGGTAGTAATAGTCCATTTAAAAGCTGCTTTTAAAAGGTTTTGAACTTTTTGATCAGGGAATGTTTGTTG
>QCVU01000052.1 GCA_003210275.1 Prochlorococcus sp. AG-686-M10 | reverse complement strand
GCTGGCATAAATATTTCGTGAGACATCAGATAGATTTTTTTAAATTTTACTAGCTTTAAGAACTTACAAAACTCCTAAAGATCGTTATGTTTATATTTTACAAAAAAATAGCCCCAAAGAAACTATGATTTACATTCAAAAAGGAATTTAAACTTTAAAATTTATTCGTTATTGTTGATCGATTGAATTATCCCATCTTTAACTGTTATTGAAACTTGCATCTTCTTAATTAGATTATCTCCAACTGAAACATCACAAAAACTATCAACTTGTCCTTGATCAACAATTTCATCCATTTTTAAATCACGAACCTGGCTTTGTTGTTGCAATAGATTTCTTTTTTGCTCTTCTAGTTCATTCCTTTTTGCACCAACCTGTTGCTGAACTTGGCCAACTTGCTCTTGAACTCTAGGATCTAATGGATTTACTGACTGGGATCTTATATTACTAACTATTTGTTGACCTTCTTGTTCAAGTTGTGATAGCTGTTGATCAACTGCAGAAATCGCATTACTTAACTCTTTCTCAGCGTCTTCTTTCCAAGTAGGAGTAACAATAGCCTTTATTGCTATTGAACGTTTGATGGATATAGAGTTTTTTGTTTCCATAAAAAATTAAATCACCCTTTTAATATAGAGATCTCAAAGGGAATTTTCTTTTTTAATTTATTTTTTATACATTTCTTCTATTTGTGATGAATACAAATCAACTATTTCTCTTCTTTTCTGCTTGAGAGTTTGAGTCAACAAACCATTTTCTAAAGTAAAAGCATCCACAAAATAGCAATCTAATACCTGTTCCTCAAATCTTGCTCCTAATCTATTTTTTAGCAAATTATTTATCTGGGACTTAAAAAATAAAACAATTTTTTTATTCGAATTTAATTTTGAAAGATCATTTTCAAAGAATTTATTTTCTACTAATTCTATGTTTGGAACGACGAGGGCTGTTAAACATTTTTTATCTTGACCAACTAATTGAACTTGATAAATAAATTCAGAACTAAGAATTTCTGTTTCTAAGGGATTTGGCTCTATATTCTCTCCACTAGAAAGAACTATCGTATCCTTAGCTCTCCCTGTTATAACCAAAGATCCATTTGGAATAAGAAAACCTAAATCTCCAGTATCAAACCAACCATCTTTTGATAAAACATCTTTAGTAGCTGAAATATTATTCAAATAACCTTTCATAACTTGAGGTCCTTTAACTAGAATCTTGCCTATCTCTCTAAATTTCAAAATCTTATCTTTTTCTTCATTCATTATTTTAATTTCAGTAAATGCCAATGGCTGTCCAGAAGATCCCCTTACATTAAGTTCTCTTCTTCTACAAGTTAGTACTGGGCTTGTTTCTGTTAATCCATAACCAACGAGAACATCTATACCTAAAGATTCAAAAAACAAATCTACGTGCTCAGGTAAAGCACCTCCACCATTGATTGGGAATTTAAGTTTTTCTCCACATAATTGTTTCAAAATACTTGGCCATAAAAAAGTAGAAGATAGCTTATGTATAAAAAATCTTCCTATTACAGATATTGTCAAAGATATTTTTTCTAAGGAACTCACTTGATTAATTTCTAAATTTCTGATCTTCCTAAAATTTCTTTTAAAAATAGAACTATTTTTTATCAAAATCTTTATGATTTTCTGTTTTTTAGAAGGCATTTTTTTTAAAGCCAAGAAAAAGCCATCATGAATGGCTTCCCATAGCCTAGGAACAGTAGCCATAACAACTGGCTTAACTTGTTTAATATCATCTTTCAGAAATTTTGGATTTGTATAAAATTGAGTGCACCCACATGAAAAAAAGAAATATTCTGCACTTCTTTCATACGAATGCCAGATAGGTAATACACTCAAAACAGAAGTTCCAGGTTCTGGATCAGCGATATAGGCCAGATTTATGATTTGATGTAAAAAGTTTGCATGTGTCAGAGGAACACCTTTTGGTTTTCCTGTTGTCCCTGATGTATAGAGAATGCTTGCAATATCATTAATCTGATGATTATCTTTTTCAAAACTATTATCATTTAAAAGATTTTTTTCTCCTAATTTAATAAATTCAGGCCAACTTATTAAATCTTCAAATTGTTCATCTTCCAAATTAATTATAAATTTGAATCTTTTTTTTAATTCATTTTTTTTATTTAATTTTAACCAAACTTCCTTAGATTGCACAATTAGACCAACAGAATTAGAGTGTTCTATTATGTACTCTAATTCTACTGAAGGTGAATTAATTCCTCTTACAGCATTAATAGCTCCTAATCGCATCAATCCTTGATCAGCTATTAACCATCTTGGGGAGTTTTCAGAGATTAATGTGACAACATCACCCTTAACTAATCCATAATTTTTAAAAGATTTAGAGACTTTAGTGATTAAATTAGCTAACTCAGAATAGGAAAATTTTTCTTTATTTTTTCCTCTCAAGTCATTTATAGCTATAGTATCTCCACATTTAAACTTCAAGTATTCCCAAATTTGATCAACATGATCAAGATTGTTTATATCTTTTCTTTTACTGGTAAATTTTTCATTTTTTGTAATTGATTTTACTGCGGGCCAATATGCTAACTCTTTCATATTGATGAACTTTCCAAATCTTTTTAGTTTCTATTCTTATACAAAATTAAACTTAAACTCTTCATGAATGATGTTTTTAACAATTTTCTTAACTTCTTTTATATCTATATTTTTACTGTAATCAGACATATTTACCATTTGGCAACCCTCAATACCGCAAGGAACAATCTTATTAAAATTTTCTAATTTGCAGTTAACGTTTATTGAAAAGCCATGGATTGTTACCCACCTTTTGCATCCAATACCGATTGAAGCAATTTTCCTTTCTCCTATCCACACACCTGTAAATCCATCTTTAGTAGAGCAATCAATATTAAAACTTCTTAGAGTTTTAATAATTATTTTTTCAAGTCTTCTTAAATACCAATTTAAATCTTTTTTAAAATTACTCAGATCTAAAACTAAATAAGTAACTAACTGTCCTGGCATATGGCAAGTAACCTCACCACCTCTATCAATTTTAAATACATCTTGTTCATCTGCTGAGAAAAGCAAGTTACCCATATTCGAACCTCTCCCCATGGTATAACAAAGTTTATGCTCGCCTAACCAAATGAAATTCATATTTGATTTACCTGATATTAATGAGTCTTGATAATTTTTTTGTAATTTGTATACATCATAAAAAAATGAAATTTTATCAGGTTGTTTAATTATTGATGCTCTATTAATCATAGTTATGTAGATTTAGGAAGTATGAAAATATTTTTAGATTTATTATGAAAATTTTAATCCATGGAAAGAATCTCGAACTTACAGGGGCATTAAAGGAATATACTGAGGCAAAAATAGAAAAAGCAACGCATCACTATAAGGATATCGTTAAAGAAGTAGATATACACCTTTCAATCGAAAAAAATCCAAGAGTTTCATTCCAAACAGCTGAAGTTACAATTTTTGCTAATGGAACTATTATCAGAGCTGAAGAAAAAACAGAGAATCTATATTCAAGTATTGATTTGGTTTCAAATAAACTTTGTAGAAAACTACGGAAATATAAAGAGAGGCATAATAAAAAATTACATAATAATCTTGTAAAAAATAAAAATACTTATTCCAATGAAATTGAAGAATCAGATTCTAGAGATAAAGATATATTCAACGAGGGAAGAGAGGCAAGATTACCTGAACCATCAATTAAAAATAAATATTTTGAAATGATTCCTGTCTCTTTGGAAGAGGCTAGAAAACAATTGGATTTTATTGATCATGATTTTTATGTATTTAGAAATAAAGTAAATAATGAACTGCAAGTTATTTATAAAAGGAATCATGGTGGTTATGGATTAATCCAGTCTAAATAATACTAAAAATGTTTAATATCGATTATGAATTAAATGAAAAGATACATGCAATAATAATTAATCCTTATTTATCTTTGGAAGAATTAAATGCGAACTGCGATTTAATTCAAAAATATAATATTAGAAATGTTTCTACATCTCTTAACTTTTTAAGTCCTATAAAAGATGCATTAAGCAATCATAAAGTAAATATAAATACTCTTATTTCTTACCCATTTGCTGATTTACCAGTTGATTTTATTGATGAATTTGTTTGCTATGCAAAAGATAATGGTGCAAGAGGAATAGAATACACACCTAATTTTCTAAAACTATCTAAAAATGATTTAAATAGTTTTGCCAGCGAAATTGAGAGTATTAATGCCTCAGAATTACCAGTAACTATAATCGTAAACAAAACAAAATTAGATAAAGAACTTTTTGAAAAAGCCATAGAAATTTCTCTTGAATTAGGAATAACAAATTTTCAATTTGGAGATGGTTTTGGACCTGCTCTTTCTAATTTCGATATAGTTGAAATATTAAAATTTATAGGGAAACATAATTCTATAAAAGTAGTAGGAGGAATAAAAACACTCTCACAAGTAATTGATTTATTTGATTTAGGTATAGATTGTATTGGAACTTCAAATTTTAATGAGATTTTTAAAGAAATTAGACTTATTTAAATGTCAGGAGATTTTAGAATAAAAGGTCTATGTATTAAAGCTAGTCCGCTAGGTGAGAGTGGCAGATTAATAACTGTTTTAACAGATGAACAAGGTATTATTAGGCTTGCAGCTCCAGGCGCTAGGCGCCCAAAAAGTAGTCTTGCGGCAGCTACTCCGTTAACATATTTAAGTTTTCAGATCTTTGGAAAAAGAAGTCTTAAGTCTGTTCGTCAAATTAAAATACTCAAAAGCTACAACGGGTTGGGGAAAAATATTGAATGTCTTGCTGCCGCCCAAGCAATAACTGAATTAACCTTTTTATTAGTTGGAAACAACGACAAACAAAAAGATTACTTGTCTAGCGTACTTATTCATTTAGATCGAATTTATGAATATACCCTTGAAAGTGAAGAGGACTTCAAAATGCTTTCAATGAGTATTCAATCTTTAATTCATTTATTAGCAATTGGAGGTATAAATATTCCTATAAATTTTTGCTGCAAAACGGGTGAGCCTATCATTCCACCCTTAGGTAACTGGGATTGGCAATGTTCCTATTTACCAAATGAGGGATTTTCTACAGTAGAAGATGTAGAGAGTGTTTTAAAAGTTAATGCTTCTGAAGTTGCTCTTTTACAAAGACTTCTTTTCGCAGAATTACCAATTAAATCAAATGGAGAATTATTAGGACCTAAAAACGTTTGGCTTAAAATGTTATCAATTGTCGAAAGTTGGATCTCTGCTCAATTAGAAAAAGAATTATCATCACTAAAAATGTTAAGAGAATTTTATAGATAATTAAGGGTTAAATTGTTATTAAATTAAAAGATATCGATGATTGTAACTTTGACTGTTAACTTTATAAATAGTTGATTAATTTGATGTGATTCATGTTGCCTGGTTAGGTAAAAAATCTCCCTTTTGCGGAAATGTAAGTTATGGAAATTTAACTACCGAACAATTAAAAGTAAGAGGCCATAAAGTAAGTTTTATACATTTTGATAATCCCTCTAATGCAAACGAATCTAAACCCTTATTTTTAGCCAACGATCCTGAGGTCAGTCTTCCTTACTTAATTAAATCACAAGTTTACACGATCCCTTCTCCAAGAGCAGAAAAAGAATTAAGACATTCATTAGAGAGATTAAAGCCAGATATAGTTCATGCAAGTCTAACTTTATCTCCACTCGACTTTAGATTGCCTGAACTTTGCAAACAAATAAACCTCCCACTTATAGGAACATTTCATCCTGCATTTGATAAAAATAATAGAAACTTAACTGCAAGTACTCAACAATTAACTTATCAACTTTATGCGCCCTCTCTCGCTAAATTTCATAAAATAATTATTTTTTCAGAACCTCAAAAAACACTTTTAGAAAACCTCGGCGTTAGTAGAGAAAAGCAAATAATTATTCCAAATGGAGTTGATGAAAATATTTGGCAACCTATGACAGTTAAAAGTAAAAAATATAATTTAGTTAAAAGTAAGTTAGGAGAAGGCAGAATCTTTATATATATGGGTAGGATTGCCAACGAAAAAAATATCGAGGCTCTTTTAAAAGCATGGCGTCAAACAAAAACTAACAATTGCAAACTAGTAATTGTTGGAGACGGCCCAATGAAGCCTACACTGGAAAATAGTTTTTCTAACCTAGGAAAAGATAAATTAATTTGGTGGGGATCAGAAACTGATTTAGAAATCAGAGTAGCAATTATGCAAATCGCAGAGGTGTTTTTTTTACCAAGTTTAATAGAGGGACTATCTTTATCACTTTTAGAAGCAATGTCCACCGGTACGGCATGTGTAGCAACTGATGCTGGCGCTGATGGTGAGGTTTTAGATAATGGAGCAGGTATCGTGATCTCTACTGATAATGTTGTCACTCAATTAAAAACTATAATTCCAATTTTGGTAAATCATCCCTCCTTCACAGAGGCTCTAGGAGAAAAGGGACGTGAAAGAGTCATTGAAAGATATACAATAAAAAGAAATATTGAAGCTCTAGAAAAACTCTACTTAGACACAATAAAAATATCTAACCCTTAACGGAATTCCTTACTACGATTACTTGCAGAAACTACTGCTTCAATTAAAGCTGACCTTAAACACCTATTTTCTAAAACCCTTAGTGCTGAGATCGTAGTGCCCCCAGGGGAAGTTACCATATTCTTTAGCTCAGCAGTTGTTAAATTAGTTTCTCTTATTAAATTAACAGTCCCTAATATCATCTCCATAACAAGTTCTTCAGAAAGATTTTTTTGTAATCCGCCGCTTAAACCTCCGTCACTTAGAGCTTCAATAATTAAGGCAATAATAGCTGGTCCCGAAGATGTTAATGCTAAAAATATATCGAGTAAATCTTCAGGGAATTCATAAATTTTACTAGAGTTTTCAAATAATCTTCTTATTAATTGCTTCTGATCATCCGTTATTTCATACCCCCATGAAATCCCAGTTAAACCTTTCCCAATTGTTATTGGAATATTAGTCACAACTCTAATGCATTTATGATTTGGGAATCTTTTGATAAGTTTTTCTAAAGAAACACCAGCTAAAATAGAAACCAATAAATTATTATTATTATTTTCTAATTCAATTATATTTTTAATTTGCTGAGGCTTTACAGAGAGAAGTTTAACTTTGCAATCCCATATAATTTCAGAACCTTTTGAGTTTGCCTGAAAAATATTAATATCATATTTATAGTTTTTTTTAATATTTTCTAAACTTTTTTTTGTATTTACTAAACAATAAACATCCTTTGGATTTAGTAACTTTTTATCAAATAGAGGCGTTATTATAGCTTTTGCAATATTTCCAAACCCAATAACTGCAATTTTACTAGTCACAGATTAATTAAGAGTAAGCCGATAATTTAGATTCTCCCCAAGCGGGTTCTGGAGTTGTACTAGTTTCAAAATTATATTGAGATGTCTTTTTGCTTGCAATATTAGAGGGAGAAGCCTCCTCTGGGAAAGAGCTAGTTACGTTTACACAACTTGGTGCAAAAAGAAAAATACTTTCTCCAACTCTTTCTTGATGACCATCTATTG
>QCVU01000051.1 GCA_003210275.1 Prochlorococcus sp. AG-686-M10 | reverse complement strand
AAGTTCTAACATCATAAATTTCCCACAGAATGTTCGTCTTAATATTTAAATCTAATGAATGTTCGCAAATAACAATAGTACCTTTCTTTATAAAATTACAATTAAATATTTGATTTAAAACCAACTCATGGTAATTAGCTCTATATGGGGGATCTAAATAGATAAAGTCAAATTTTATTTTATTAAAATCATTTGAAGAATAGAGATTCCTCTCATTATTAGGCTTTGTCCAAATTAATACATCTTTGCGAATAACTTCAATATCATTTTTTCGCTTATATATATTATCTAATGAGTATAGATTTTTTAAACATATTTTTGAATTGTTTTTATTTTTTTCAATTGCAACTATTTTTTTGGCTCCATGATTATAGGCTTCACACGAAACAGCCCCTGTTCCACTAAATAAATCTAACCAATTAGAATTTTCTACAGTATTTTTCAAAATATTAAAAATTGCTTCTCTAACCATTAAAGTTGTTGGTCTAGTAGCAATATTATTCGGACTCTCAAGCCTTCGTCCTCCAATTAACCTCAAATTTGTTTTCATGTGTCACAAATAAAATTATTGAATACTTTTAACCCATCTACGTAAAAGTTTTTCTCCTGTTTTACCTGATTTTTCAGGATGAAACTGACAAGCTAGTAAATTATCTTGTTCTATCATTGCTGTTAATTTCTCAGAACCATAACTAACATTTGCAGTTATTAAATTAGTATTTAAGGGTACTGCGTGATAAGAATGAACAAAATATACCCAATTATTTAATTCATCTTCTTTTAATAAGCTATTTTTTCTCGTGGGAAGAAGTTCACACCAACCAACATGAGGGATTCTTTGATCAGAAAATTGAGGGATTTTTTTTACTTGGCCCTTTACTATTCCAAGTCCATAAATTGCGCCTTCATCGCTTGATTCAAAAAGTAATTGCAATCCAAGACAAATACCTAAAAATGATTTTCCACTTTTAATCCAATTTTTAATATCAATTATTAACTCTGTTTTGTTGAGATTATTAATTGCAGGATCAAATGAACCAACGCCAGGAAGTATTAATGCTTTACAGTCTTTTATTTGATGATTATTTTTAATTAAAATTATTTCTTCATCAAGGCTTTCTAAGGCTTTTGTTACGGAATGAATATTACCCATCCCATAGTCTATGAGTCCTATTTTAGCCAATACCTTATTTTATAAGTGTTTTGATAAGGTACTTGAAAGAGTCGCTTTTGGTACTGCTCCAACAACAGTGTCAACTTTTTGGCCACCTTTGAAGATCATTAAGGTTGGGATACTTCTGATTCCATATTGACTTGCAACATTTGGATTCTCGTCTGTATTTAATTTAAATACTTTAATTTTCCCTTCGAAGTCTTTAGAAATCTCCTCTACAACTGGGGCGACCATCCTACAAGGTCCACACCAAGGAGCCCAAAAATCAACTAAGACTGGTAGATCACTTTGCAAAACTTCTTTGTCAAATGAAGAATCAGTTACGGCGGGGGCTGATGACATAATTTAGATATTCCTTTAGAAAATTTAGCAAGCTATTCTTTTAAGTGATGATTTCATTACAGATAAAAACATATAAGTAACAAAACGACTTAAAAAAGCCCGATAAATCGGGCGATTTGGTGTGTGAGGAGTATGGGGTTTCCCCCATAACTTGATGATAACTCCTCAAGAGAAATTTTTAACATTTAAAGCGATAAATTTTTATGTTATTTACCCATTCCAAGTTGTTGAGCTTTTTGATACACTTTGCCCTCTGTTAAGAGAGAGGGTGCAATTACAATCTCTACATTTTGCATTTCTTTAATATTTTTAGCTCCAAGAGTACTCATTGATGTTCTAATAGCTCCAAGTAAGTTATGTGTCCCATCATCAAGTAATGCAGGTCCTTTTATGATTCTTTCTAAAGAACCTGAAGAACCTACTTCAATTCTTGTACCTCTGGGTAAAATTGGACTAGGTGTTGCCATTCCCCAGTGAAAGCCATTACCTGGAGCACTTGATGATTTAGCTATTGGAGACCCGATCATTACTGCATCAGAACCACAAGCAATACATTTACAAATATCTCCACCAGTAATAATTCCCCCATCAGCAATTACTGGAACATATCGACCAGTTTCTTCAAAATAATTATCTCTTGCTGAACTGCAATCAGATATTGCTGTTGCTTGAGGTATGCCAATACCTAAAACACCTCTAGAAGTACAAGCAGCACCTGGACCAATTCCCACCATAAGACCTGCTACACCTGCTTTCATAAGAAGATCTGCAACTTCATAGGTCACGCAATTTCCAGCAATAACGGGAACTTTTAAAGATTGACAGAGACTTTTAATATTTAATGTCTCCTTTCCATCCATACCTAAATGCTCGGTTGAAACAACTGTTCCTTGTAGAAAAAATAAATCTATTTTTGATTTAACTAGTGTTTCTTTAAATTTAATGGCAGCTTGTGGTGTTCCACTTAAAGCGGCTATCCCACCTTTGTCTTTAATATCGTTAATTCTTTGAATTATTAGATCTTCTTTTATAGGTTCACTGTATATTTTTTGCATTAAGGGAACAAATTCTCCTTTTCCAACAGATGAGATTTGAGTCAATATTTCTTTTGGATTTTCATATCTGGTCTGAATACCCTCCATATTAAGAACACCAAGAGCTCCTAACTTAGAAAGCTCTACAGCTGTATTTACATCAACCACGCTATCCATTGCACTCGCAATTATTGGAATTTCTCTTTTAATATTTCCAATTAACCAAGAAGGGTTAGTTAAATCATAATCAAGAGTACGAGTTCCAGGAACTAATGCTATTTCATCAATACCATAAGCTCTTCTAACTTTTTTGTTTAAACCAATTTCAATATTCACGATTTTTTTATTTATTCTGATTAAATTAACAACTAAAGGTGTAATAATCCAATAATTATTGAAAAACAAAAGAGTTTTTTTATTATTTGTGTATAAATGTGAGTATTTGAAAATTAATTAAAAGCTTTTTTTTATTCATTCTGACAATCAGGGATTATTATTAAATAAAGGTTTTTAATATGTCCGATATTGTTGATTCTGAGAATTCTGGTTTGAGTGAAAATAACGATCGAATCATTCAGACTGATTTAAGAAATGAGATGTCCCGCTCTTACCTAGAGTATGCGATGAGTGTTATCGTTGGACGTGCTCTTCCTGATGCAAGAGATGGATTAAAACCAGTTCACAGAAGGATTTTATATGCGATGTATGAGCTTGGTTTAACGAGCGGTAGGCCATACAGAAAATGTGCAAGGGTTGTAGGAGAGGTTTTAGGAAAGTACCATCCTCATGGCGATACTGCTGTTTACGATGCATTAGTACGAATGGCACAAGATTTTTCTATGAGAATGCCATTAATTGATGGACATGGGAACTTCGGGTCGGTAGATAATGATCCGCCTGCCGCCATGAGATATACAGAATCACGTCTTCAATCCCTAACAGATGAAAGTTTACTCGAGGATATTGAATCTGAGACTGTGGATTTTTCCGATAATTTTGATGGTTCACAACAAGAACCAACTGTTTTACCAGCTAGAATTCCCCAACTCCTATTAAATGGATCATCAGGTATTGCTGTTGGAATGGCAACTAATATACCTCCGCATAATTTAGGAGAAATAATTGATGGTCTTAAAGCTATAATCAAAAATCCCTTAACGGAAGATAAAGAACTTTTTGAATTAATTAAAGGACCAGATTTTCCAACTGGAGGCCAGATATTAGGAAGAGACGGTATCAGAGAGACCTTCAAATCTGGAAGAGGGTCAATAACTATGAGAGGGGTTGCAGATATTGAACAAATCAAATCTCCTGGACGAGCAGAAAAAGATGCAGTAATAATTACTGAGCTTCCATTTCAAACTAATAAAGCAGCTCTTATAGAAAGAATCGCAGATCTAGTAAATGAGAAAAGATTAGAGGGGATATCTGATATTAGAGATGAAAGTGATAGAGATGGGATGAGAATTGTAATTGAGCTTAAAAGAGATGCCTATCCTCAAGTTGTTCTAAATAATTTATTTAAAATAACACCTCTACAAAATAACTTTAGTGCAAATATATTAGCTCTTGTCAATGGAGAACCAATAACACTTTCTCTCAGGAAAATGTTAGATGTATTTCTAGAATTTAGAATTGAAACAATCAAAAGAAGAACTAGTTTCTTATTAAAAAAAGCAGAGGAAAGAGATCACATTATCAAAGGTCTTCTTTTAGCCCTTGACGCTATGGATAACATTATAAATTTAATTAGATCTGCAAAAGATACGAATTCAGCAAGAGAGCAACTACAAAACGATCATGAGTTATCAGTAATTCAAGCAGATGCAATTTTACAAATGCAATTAAGAAGATTAACAGCATTAGAGGCAGATAAAATTAAAGCAGAACATGATGAACTTACAAGAAAAATTACAGATTACAAAAATATATTGAATGATAAAGAGAGAATAAATGAAATTATTCTTGAGGAGCTTAGTAAAATAAATGAAAGATTTTCATCTCCGAGAAAAACAGAGATTCTCAATTTAGGCGGGGGGCTAGATGATATTGACTTAATAGCTAATGAAAGATCTGTTGTTTTATTAACGACTGCAGGATACTTAAAAAGAATGCCTGTAAATGAATTCGAATCTACAAGCAGGGGGTCCCGAGGTAAAGCTGGAACAAAGAATCAACAAGATGATGAAGTTAAATTATTCATAAGCTGCAATGACCATGATACTCTTCTACTTTTCAGTGATAGAGGGGTCGCTTATGCACTTCCAGCATATCGAGTACCTATGAGTAGTAGAACAGCTAAAGGAACTCCCTCTGTCCAACTACTCCCAATACCAAGAGAAGAACAAATTACTTCTCTTGTTTCAGTAGATTCTTTCGATAATGAATGTTATTTATTAATGCTTACTAAAGCTGGATATATAAAAAGGACTCCACTATCTGCTTTTTCAAAAGTACGTTCAAATGGTTTAATAGCAATTAACCTAGAAGAGGGAGATGCTTTAACTTGGGTTAGATTATCAACAGAAGGAGATAGTGTCTTGATTGGGTCAAGCAGAGGAATGACTATTCACTTTAGGTTAGATATTAATGAATTAAGACCTCTTGGAAGAACTGCTAGAGGTGTTAAATCAATGAACTTAAAAGAAGGAGATAAACTTGTTTCAATGGACGTTTTAAGTTGTGAACTTGTTGATCAATTAGCAAATCTTGACGAGGAAGATATTGAGAATGAGGATGATCTTGAAAGTAAGTCCTCAAAAGGTCCTTGGGTTCTAGTAGCCAGTTCTTTTGGTCTTGGAAAAAGAGTTCCCGTTACAAAATTTAGATTACAAAAACGTGCGGGTATGGGATTAAGAGCAATAAAATTTAGAATCAAAGATGATTCACTCGTAGGCCTTAAAGTTCTTGGAGAAGGTGAAGAATTACTTCTGGTTACCGAAAGAGGTGTAATTGTAAGAACTAATGCAGATAAAATTTCTCAACAATCAAGAGCTGCTACAGGTGTAAAATTACAACGACTAGATGATGGAGATCATTTATCCGAGGTTGTGTTAGTTCCTCATGAACAAATTGATGAAGAAGATCAATCAATTGCCAATGAAAAAGAAACTTAACAACCTTTAGATTAGAAAGTTCTTATGGAAATTCTTGATATTTTAATATTAGGTTCTGGGCCTGCAGCATTATGTTTAGCTTCAGAATTAGCCAAACAAAATCTCAATATCAAGGGAATATCAACTAAATCTCCCTTTGAAAAATGGGAAAACACATATGGGATTTGGGCTTCTGAATTAGAGGAATTTGGTTTAGCGTCTTTGTTATCTCATAGATGGTCAAAAACTGTAAGCTATTTTGGAGATGGAATAAAGGACAAAGGGAATAATCCTACAAAACATTGTTATGATTATGGTTTGATAAATCAAGAAGCTTTTCAAAATGAACTTTTGAAAACCTGTAAAGGTATTCAATGGTTGAATGAAACTGCAAAGTTAATTAACTCAGAAAACAAAATTTCTGAAGTAATTTGTTTATCAGGGTTAAAACTAAAGGCAAGATTAGTAATTGATGCAAGCGGTCACAAGAGTAACTTTATTCAAAGGCCATTTTCAAAAGAAGTCGCCCAGCAAGCTGCCTATGGAATAGTCGGTAAATTTTCTATTCCTCCTGTAAAAAAAGATCAATTTGTTTTAATGGATTTTCGTTCTGATCATTTAGATGATGAAGAGTTGATGAAATCGCCCTCTTTTCTTTATGCAATGGATTTAGGGAGTGAAACTTATTTTGTTGAAGAGACATCTCTCGCTAGTTATCCTGCTTTTTCGCAAGACCATCTAAAAAAAAGACTTTTAAGTAGATTACATAATAAAGGTATAAAAGTATTAGAGATTTTTCATGAGGAGAATTGTTTATTCCCTATGAATTTACCTCTGCCAAGTAAGAACCAATCTGTTCTTGGTTTTGGAGGAGCCGCAAGTATGGTTCATCCCGCATCTGGATATATGATTGGATCTCTATTAAGAAGAGCTCCACTTCTTGCTAAAAAATTAGCAATCTTTTTGCAAGAACCAAACTATAGTTCATTAGAATTAGCCACCAAAGGATGGTCAGTCTTGTGGCCATATGAATTAACTCAAAGACATAGGCTATATCAATACGGGCTCCGGAGATTAATGAGCTTTGATGAAAGTAGATTAAGAAGTTTCTTTTCTAATTTCTTCAAATTGTCAACGAAAGAATGGGTTGGTTTTTTAACCAATACACTTCCATTACCAAAACTTATTTATGTAATGAGTAAAATGTTTATCAATTCACCTTTAAAAGTTAAACTTGGGATGTTAAAGATAAAATAATCTAGTTAACCTATTTATACCTAACAACATATTTCCTGAGACTCCAGCATTTGCAATGGGTTTGTAAAGAAGTAATGATATTTATATTGTGTTTTTTAATTTAATTTATGTTGCTAAATGTCACAAAGAAACAAACAAAATCTGAAGTAGATCCAACCCTACAAGCAAGGGTTAATAAGGATTTATTTAATCAGTTCACAAAACTAGCTGAAGATTACAAATGTTCTAATGCTGAATTACTAAGAGCCTTAATCAAAGACTGCTTAAAAAGGTATCAGAAGCCTTGAAATGAGAAATAAAAGAATTTCAAATTGCTCAGTTAGGATTCCTCATCTCGAATTAATAGAGTCTGGATTACCAAGTGAAGTCCATCAAAGACTTAATTATCTTCATGTCACTAAAGAAGAAGCTTATGAGCTAGTTGGTCATAAGTTTTCAGGATGGGTTGTACTTTTTTGTAATCCAAAAGGGAATCCATATCTACATCAAGGCAAACCTTTTTACCGGCTCAAGCCAGAACCTGAACAATTAAAAGGAGATCATCCACCTAAGTATCTATCTCCAAAAGATGCTGGTTGCAGACCATATTTTTCACGTTTAGCTAAAGAAGAAAAGTACAAGACATGCAAGAAGTTATTTATAACAGAAGGTGAGAAAAAAGCTGATGCCCTAACCCATTATGGTTTTCCTTGTATAGCTCTAAGTGGTGTTAGTAGCTGGAAAGATAAAAGGAGTGGAGAGTCCAAACCACTTCCAGAATTAGAAGAATTAAATTGGAAAATCAGGCTAGTATATCTTGTCTTTGATTCAGATATTATTTCAAAAGTAGAAGTACTTCTTGCTTTAAAGAGCTTAAGTGAATTTCTAAAAGGTAAAGAAGCAAAGGTATTTATTATCCTTTTACCAAATGAGCTAAATGGCGGAAAAAATGGTGCTGATGATTTTTTAAAGCGACATGGTAAACACGCATTCTCTGAACTCGTAAGAATTGCAAGGCCAGCTTTTCATTACTGCAAAAGAAAGAAAGAGGAGGTATTTACTTGGAAGCCTGAAACTTCAGAGACACATCATATTTCATTAATGGCAAGTGTTATCTTGCAAGATTTCTATGCCGAAAGATCTGGGATAGGACTATACCGATGGAAAGAAAAATACTGGCAAAAAGTAAAAGGTAAATCTAAAGAGGAAATCTTAAAGCCTTTGCATCAATGGTTAGATGTGATGGATTTCCATAAAAGAAGTTGTAGTCATATCTCATCAATTAAAGAAGAATTACTTACACGCCTAAATCAAGAGACATGGGACCCCAC
>QCVU01000050.1 GCA_003210275.1 Prochlorococcus sp. AG-686-M10 | reverse complement strand
CTGACCACCCATTGTTGGAAGAATCGCATCAGGTTTTTCCTTTAAAATAATTTGCGAAACTATATCTGGAGTCAAAGGTTCAATATAGGTTTTATTTGCGATGTCAGGATCAGTCATTATTGAAGCTGGATTAGAATTTATTAAAATAATTTCATATCCAGCTTTTCTTAAAGCTTTACAAGCTTGAGTTCCTGAATAATCAAATTCACATGCTTGTCCAATAACAATTGGACCTGAACCAAGAATAAGGATTCTTTTAAGATCACCTCTTTGAGGCATAATTAGAAAACTACATTTATTTAATGCTACTTATAAATCTTCAGTTGTTAATCAAGTTACTTGAAAAGCAACATTTGTTTCTATAGTATTGATAAATAAAATATAATTTATGAGCGAACTTCAGCGACTTAAAAGTTTGTTGCCTCCGGAGAATGAAAGTTGGGTATTTATTGAAGCCGCCGCCTCGATAGATCCTCCTTTAATTACATTAGAGGAAATTGGTCGCGACGAAGTTGAAATTCAAATAGATTTAGAAAAATGGGATAATTATGCAATTGATCATAGAAACTTATTATTTTGGCATGAAGTAGGAAAGATTCAAAACGATGCGATTCCACGAGATGGATGGGAAATGGCAGCTTTAGCTATAGGCCTTGGTGGAGCGATAGGTGAACTATGGGTACAAGATGGATTACTTTTAATACTTGCTCTTGGCTTATCAGGTTTTGCAGGATATAGACTTTACATAAAAAATAATTCTGAAAAAAGATTACAAGATGCTATTTTTGCAGATGAAAGAGCAATAGACCTTGCCTGTAGATTTGGGTATAGCATTCCAAATGCTTATAAAAGTCTCGGTGGGGCATTAAAAGAATTAATAGAAAAAACTAGAAAAAAGAAAAAAAGAATTATTTTTGAAGATAGATTAGAAGCATTAAGAAAAAGTGCTGAAAAAGCTAGGTCAGAATTATCACAACAAGAGGGTTCAGACAAATCAGTTTCAAGTGAAAACGTTTATGGACAATAAATTGTTAGTTTTAATTGCGGCTAAAGCCTGTGATGAAAAAAAGGCTCAAGAGATAAAATTGATTAAAATTGACAAAGTTTCATACATTAGCGAATGGATACTTATTGCTGAAGGATTATCAGATGTTCAAGTAAGATCAATTACTAATTCTGTCGAGATAGAACTTAGAGAAAAAGCAAATATTGAACCAATTAGAAAAGAAGGAGTTAGCGAAGCAAAATGGGCATTACTTGATTATGGTGATTTAATAGTAAATATTTTTCAACCGGAAATTAGAAAGTTCTACGATCTTGAATCATTTTGGAGTAATGGAGAAGACCTAAATTTTCCATAAAAAATATTGATGACTCAATTTAACTGCCCAGTACCTAAAGATCAACAACCTACAAATGAATTTATCGAATTATCAAAATCTAAAATTTTTACTTGGCCGAAATCAAAGAAAACTTTCTCATTAATCTTACTAAAGTTTTGGATAGGAACATTTTTTATATTTGTTGTAATTTCTTCAGGGAGTGTGTATTTTGAAACATCTACATTAAGGTATATTTTATTAAGCTTTTTTAGTAGTTTATCTTTACCATTTCTTTTCTCTATAAGGTTATATCTTGGTTGGAATCATATATTCAAAAGATTAACTTCTGAAAAAGTAGAATATGAAGAATCCGGTTGGTATGACGGACAAATATGGATCAAACCAGTTAAATTAAAAGAGAAAGAAACACTAATAGCATTTTTAGAAGTTAAACCAATTTTAAAAAATTTAATTCAAATTTTATCTCTTATACTAATATTCGGTTTAATTGGAATTTTACTTTTCCAAAACAATAATCTCTAAGATGAGTACTAATTTTAAAAATTTATATACATCAAATAATCCTCCATTAGAGATGATATTAATGAGAGGTTCAAAACTAGAATCTATTCACAAAGTACAT
Source organism: Prochlorococcus sp. AG-686-M10 (assembly GCA_003210275.1). Lineage (GTDB taxonomy): Bacteria > Cyanobacteriota > Cyanobacteriia > PCC-6307 > Cyanobiaceae > Prochlorococcus_A. The sequence goes on along the minus strand of QCVU01000050.1, from coordinate 6,764 downwards.
GCAGTAATTTGTGATAAAAAAGGAAGAGTATTGATGTGTGCAGGTAATCCAGAATATAAAAGCTTCATAAGATCAGCCTTAAAGCCTTTTCAAACTATTCCTTTTGTGAGTAGTGGAACTTCATCAAAAATAAAGAATTCTTCAAAGTCAATTGCGTTATCTTGTGGATCTCATAGTGGATCTAAATTGCATGCAAGAGAAGCTTATAAAATTTTGTGGGAATACGATATAGATATTAATTATCTTAAATGTCCGTTAAAAATAACAAGTCCCTTAGAGCATAATTGTTCTGGTAAGCATGCAGCATTTCTGGCAACATGTAAAAAATTAAATTGGCCTTTGGAAAGTTATTTAAAGGGAAATCATCCTCTTCAAGTAGAAATCTTCAGAATAATCTCGGAACTTCTTGAAATTCCAATAGAGCAGATATATGCAGAGAGAGATGACTGTGGAGCTCCCACTTTATATATGAAAATACTCGAAATGGCAAAATTATATTCACTATTAAGTAGTTCAGACAATGCAGAATTAGAGCAAATAAGTAGAGCAATGACAACTAATCCAACAATGGTAAGCGACCACAATAGATTCGATACGGAAGTTATACAAGCTTCACATGGGCATGTAATAAGCAAGGGGGGAGCAGAAGGAATACAGTGTTTTTGTAAAGTAAATGAAGGAATGGGGTTAGCTTTAAAAGTTGAAGACGGGTCAAAAAGAGCGAAACAATCAGTGGGGTTACATATATTAAAACAACTAGAATGGATTTCTGAATTAAGAATACAAGATATAGAAGACAAGATTATAAAATTACCCGAAGGGGTTCAAATTGAAGTAAAAGGTCAATTAAAATTCCAAGAATCCTAATAAAACAAGAAAAAAGACCCTTTCAGATGTATGCTGGGTATGTTCCGCGGGGTAGAGCAGTCTGGTAGCTCGTCGGGCTCATAACCCGAAGGTCGGAAGTTCAAATCTTCTCCCCGCCACCATTTAAAAGCAGCTTTAGGGCTGCTTTTTTGTTATTTCAATCGATCTCAGCTATTAATAAACGTTAGATAAGACTATTAGAAAACGGCAGGAAACGACAAAATATCCATTAAAACGCTCTAAAAACGCCCTTAGTTTTACATCTTGTGTTACAAAAATATTGACCAAACAATTTTAAAAAGTATTCTTAAAATGAGTCTATAACTAGGATTTACCTAAAGGTTTAATAGTAAGGTTGGTAATGAAGCTAAGTCATTTTGACAGAATTAAGATAAATGTTGAAGAAATCAGTAGTAAATATAGATTTTACAAGTACCGTACAAGACCATTTATATTCATATATTCCAAGGTAGACAGAAAAAAAAAAGATTCTCCCTAAACCCACTTCAGCACGACCTTTATGAGGATTGTCAATATGCTTTTAAACTTCTAAATTACATAGTAGATTCAGATTTACCTAGTGATCAAGAATTAAAAAGATTAATAGAAAAAGTAAAAAATAATGAACCACTTCAAATAATTGATGAAGTTACACAAACATGGGATGAGATAAAGAATATAAGCTTTAAATATATAGAACAAACTATGAAAGGTTCTAGTGCCAAGAACGTTAGAGCAACCATTAATAAAGTTAGTGCTGATAAACCTTCTTTCGATTGGCAAGCAATCATTAAATGGCTAAAGAAATACCATATAATTGACCAAAGAGGGTATCTAAATAACCTTGATGGACTTGAACAAATACGTCAAGCACTTAAAGAACAAGATGGTAAAGAACCTGAATGGTTAAAGCGTGAAGATCTATTAGAACAAAGAACATTACATAACCAATCAAAAGGAAAGAAAACAAGATATATAACAAACTCGGATATAGGAGATATAAGAGGAATCCCAACAAGAGAAGAAGCAGAGAAATACTTCGACAGAATCAATAAAGAATTTCCATTGCAAACATGGTGTCTTGTGATGATGATGAATTATGGATTGAAAAATCATGAGTTACATCACATAGAAAAAATCACTTCAGAAGATAAAGAAAGCTCAACTGAATTTGGTTGGGTCTATGTAGCTGGAGAATGGCGAACTAAATCAAAATTTGAGCATTGGACTTTTCCTATATTTCCAGAATGGATAAAGAAGTACAAATTAAAAGAGGACTTCAGAACTAATCAAGACCTACTTCGAAAGAGAGCCAAAATGAATATAGTTTCTGCGTTTGATAAAACAAAAAAATGGAAAGGAGATGATCCAAATGATCGCGGAGTCTGCGACAACAACAGTTATTTAGGTAATTGGATTACAGAACAATTAAGAACTAAACTTCCTAAATTTAGATGTCGAATCCCAGACGCAAAGGGTGTAATTAAAAAGGTAGATAAACCAAGAGATATAAAACCATATGACTTAAGACACACATGGGCTTTAACAGTCGCGACAGATAAAAGATGGTCAGGTGTTTCTGATGGAGAAGCTGCAATGGCAATGGGGAATAATTTATCTACACATATAAAGCATTACCAACGATGGATTAGTAGTGAAGCTATAAGAAAAAAGGCAAAGTCAAACATCAACTTTAGAGATTATCTAGATTAAATAATCACATAAAAAGAGATTGCTCTCCAGCCTTTAAATGGAAACAATCTCTTAATTTGGATACTTAGTTATGTGTAGGATTTGGCTGCTTAAACCAATCTAATGAACTTCTCTGGCGGACTATCAATCATTTATGATCCATCCATTTAATTAACTAAAATTACTACGGATATATTTTTCTGTATATCTATAAAAATGCTGATTTATTTTTGTCTACATAAAGGAACTGGAGTCTTCCAAAGTCTTTCAAGTTGAACAATATGGAAAATTAATTTACTTCTCTTTTTATATGGATTTGCTTTTACATAATGAATGCCATAACTCATATGATCAATAATTCTAGAAATAGTTCTTTCGCTTACTGAAAAATATTTTGCTACTTGATTCAATGTCATCCATGGGCTGTCTTTAGTTTTCTCTGAAATTGCAATAGTGGTCATAAAGTAGATTAAAAATTAAATGTTTCTGAGTGAGTAAATTAAACGGAAAACTCAAACGTTTTTAGTACCTTCTTAGGGCGTGATGAGTGTAAAAATATGGTTTAAATATATGGATTACTCTTCTAATAATTCATCGGTCTTACGTCTCATTTTGTGCCTTAGCACGGTCTCCTTAGACTTCGTTTCCAATACCAGTATTATAGCATATTTTACTGAGTATGGCAACAGTCAGAAGCTAGTCATAGCAATGGCTTTAGATTAGTGTTATAGCCAAAAATATACAGGTTTTATATAGTAGAAATACGAGTATAAATTTGACAATATCTGACGAAAAAGTAAGAGGTGAGCAATGGCATAACAGGACATCAGAGTATTACCTTGTGAGCGTCAAACAAAGACTTGAAGTTGAGTTTAGAAACAGTTTAAAGAAAGAGAAGAAACGTCACGCTGAACCTAAAGCTCAGAGAATAATTCCATTTGGAATACATAGAGACGGAAGAGCTGATGGTTCTTGGGAATTAGCGGAACTTCTTTATTTAGTTAAATGCAGTACTGAAAGTTTTGGAAGCATGTTTCGTGATGAACTCATAAAGAAAATAAAGGATAAATATAAAGAACAGGAAATTCAAACTCCTGATATAGATGATTTAATAGACGAAAAGGAAAATAAGTTTAATGATGGTTGGTGGTAATGAGTACTAAATGGGATGACAAATCCTGGAAGAAAGAGTTTTTGGAAATGAAGTTCCATTCTCATGCAGATGTAAAGCTGCTAACTAAATGTGTAAAAGGATTGATAGGTGCTTGGCGTTTAGGTGTTTTAAAAGAGGAATACAATAGACTTAAGAAGATACAAGAGCAACAACAGCAATAACTTACAAAGTGTCTCGATCTACTTCCATATTCAAATCATTTAAGAGATAACAATAATAATTAGTCTTCATTCAGTGATTCCATTCTCAATATTTCTTGTAGGCCTAGGTATTTATGGAGCGATAGGTAAAAAGATTTATGCCTTATTTCTGAGAAGAAGTTGGATAAATAACAAGAATAGCTAATCATCCTAAGTTAAGCAGAGTCGTTTATTTTGTTTTTCATTACTTCAATCTCTTTCATCTTTTCCTGTAGCCATAAAATATTTTCTGATCTTTTTGTGTAATAAGAAATCTTCGGTTGATTAATTTCTAATGTCTCGAAATCTCCACTCATAAATTTCCCCAAATTTATAATTTCTAGAAGTCTATAGAGGGTATAAAACAGTTTCAATAAGTAGAAAATACTAAATCAATTGATATTAAATGAGTTTAGTAAAAGATCGCTATTGAGCTAATCATCGTATTCCAAGCAACGCGGGTTTGATGGATTCAGTTCACATTCTTTATCCCAGTAATCAGCTAAGTCTGTTGATATTCCCTGCTCTATCATTAAATCTTTAAGAGTCGGATATTCTTTTGCAAGATCAATATCCCTTAGTTTCTTATCTTGAATTGCGAATGGTGATGTTTTTAAATTCATAATAACCTCAAAATTTTTGTTGGATTCTGACTACAGATCTTGGATGATCATGAACGTAAGAATTAAATTCTCTTGCAAGCATCAGGCAATCGTAAGCATCACGAGCATAGAAACCTAATTGATGTGTACTGTTTGATGAATCTTTGTAACTTAGTACATATTTTTTACAAGATTTGATTGGCGTTGAAGACATTTTTAACTCATGACTGCTACTACTACGTTCTAACTAGGCAGACTAATGATCCGATTAATATAAATGTACGGTTTAAGGTACTCCTATATACGGATAAAGGATCAACAACTAAATTTTTAAATAAATATAATAACAAAAATTGCGTGGAGAATGTTTTAAAGATATTCTCAAAAGTCTCTTGCCTGTCTCGTATTAGACTTGTTTTGCCACTCCAGATTTCTATAGCTATTAATATAAAGCGGGCTAAAGTCAGTAAGCTCCTCGAGGATTTATTCCGCTCCGACAGCGATTTAGGTTATAGTTCTACTTAATCGAAAATACTACATAATGTTCTAATTTAAGCTTTAAAAAGGTTTCTAAAAATAGATAAACAATATGGTCGTTAATTAAATGTACCGACAATTCTGGTTACAGTCCCTTAAATATTAAAAACCACAAAAGCTCCACTCTATTAATTATTTATTAAAACTCATTTACAGTAAAATCCTTTTGAATGAAATAGCGCTTGCTTTATCCCATCTATGCTCAAAAGATTCCTCTCTGCTTGAATCTTCTATCTAATTCTCAACTTATCTACTAGGTTGAAGCAGCCGTTTAGAACTTAGCCAATGAAGAGTTCAACCGCTTCTCTACAATTTGATTTAACATGCTTAGCAAAAACCTCCTTCGAATACTGAAACTCGACACTCTTTTAAGTGTTGTATCCATAAAGAAGTCAGTTGGTGGTTGATAAGAACCTTCACTACTTGCTCTTAAATAAACAAAGGGTGAGTTTCTTTTATTTCCTGTTTTATGCCCATTTGTTTAAGTATTAATTAATTACTTAGGCCTGTATTTAGTTAAGATGGGTTGTATGGTAATAAGCGACCGTTCTACATTGTTAAATAAGTCCTTAGAAATACCTGTCAAAATTATCGATTAATCTGATACCCACAGTTAAGATTTTTATGTAACATAATATGTTTACATAAAGTAACAATTAGATGAAAAGGCTTATTCCTTATATCGCTTTTGCATGTTTGACTGGCTTTACAGCTGCGAGTGGTTTACCAGTTATGGCAAATGGTTGCGGCAGTCATATCAACAAAACAGCTGAAATCATATGCGCTGAAGATGATATTGAATGTCAGACTGATAAAGCTGAAAAGTACGGATCAAAAAAAACCATTAGGTCATAAAAATGTCTCGATTTAGTTTAATTATTAATTTTGCTCCAAGAAATTTAATTGAATTTATCTTCTGTTTAACCATTGGTTATACAGCAGTATTTTAGGATTTATTTAATAATTAACAACATGACTACTACATCATTTTTTCTAATATTTTCAAGCTCACTATTTACTTACGTAATGGCTTGCTTGTGGAGAGATCTTATAAACCAAAAAGTAAATATATAAATAAAAGATACCTTACTTTTAATATAAAAGTTTAAGTATATTCAAAAGTTGGTATTTGAGTTACGCGAAAATACCCATTTGTAATCTTCAAAATAGATTATTTATTTTTTCTAATATGTAACTTGCAATAATCATAAACAGCTCTACCTTCTTCTCCGGAATATTCCTCTAATTTATTTACTTTTTCTTCATTTAATTGATCATCTTAAAGCGTAAGACAAAGTTGTTTACCTTTAAAAATATTATCTACAGGTGTTAAACCAATAATCAAAACAAGTCCTAATCCAAGAAAAAATACCAAAATGTTTTAGGTTTTATTGCCCAAAGCTCCTTAAAAAATATCTTTAAAAATCCCATAATTAATATTTACTTGCAATCTGCCAATAAAGGATAGCAACCATAAAGATTTTCTCTTAATAATTTTAATTTTCTAGTATTTATTTTTAAATTACTTATATTTATTGAGTGAAAATATATAAATTCCCAACGATACTGGTATTGCTATACCTGCATAAACTATTCATTTAAATTGATATAACTTTAAAAAAATTAAATAGATAAGTATAAGTTATCAATGGTATAAGATTTGCTCTGCACATTTACTAAGACTTTGACCTACTATAAGTGGGACGGAAATTA
>QCVU01000049.1 GCA_003210275.1 Prochlorococcus sp. AG-686-M10 | reverse complement strand
GAGAAGGTGTTTGGCTTAATAACAAGAAAATTGAAATTAATAATAATCAAAAAAGTGAATGCGTATCCTTATGCAGTAGATCTATTAAAATTTTACAAAAAAATCCTAGTTCTATATTTCCTGGGAAAATAAGACTTCTTGGTGTATCTAGTTTGAATTTAACAAGCGTTGCAATGGGACAAACTTTTGGAGCTATAGAATCAACTCCTAAAATATGGGACATTGCGGCAGCATGGCTATTACTTGAGGAGCTCAATTGTTCAATTGAATGGTTAGAAATGAACCCTATGAATTTAACTGCAGACCAAGATTTACAAGATATTAATTTTCCCTTAATTGCTTCTAGGACAAAAGAAAAAATGAAAGTCTTAAGACCATGGGGTAATTTATTAGTGGAAAAATAGTTGCATCATAAATATATAAAAGACTTGAAAAATATCACTATTAGATACAATAAATAAGATTAGGGATAAGTATTTGAAGAGAATTAATATGCAGCGCAATACAACATGGATTATTAAGAGTTTATGGGGAGCTTGTGAAAGATGGAGTAAATCGGATTGTATTGATTTAAGCGCTGCTTTTGCCTATTACACTCTTCAGTCATTCTTTCCAATACTACTTATTTCTCTTTCAATAGCTTCCTGGTTTCTAGGAAAGCAAGAAGGTTTAGATCAACAAATAATATCTGTTGCTGCTCAAATTTTACCTCCATCAGTTGTTGAATTAGTTGAAACAACATTATTCAAATTAATTGACCAAGGCTTTGGAGCAGGTATTTTAGGAGCTATGTTTTTACTATTTACTGCTGGCAACGCTTACTTATCACTTCAAAGAGGCTCAGATAGGCTGTGGGAAGACGAGCTCCCTTCGAGAAGAATTAACTCTGCTTGGCAAGAGCAAGCATCAAGATTTCTTAGGAACAGAATTGAAGCTTTCTTAATAGTATTTTTTATAGGTTTTTTAATGGTGTTAGATCAAATCAGTGCAAATCTAAGAATGATTCCAACTACTGTTTTAGAAAATATATCAAATTCTAGTAATTATTTTTCTGAATTCATTATGAAATTACCACTCTTACAAGTTGGTCAATTTGCTTTACCACTGGTAGGGTTTTCATTAATGGCTTTATTACTTCAAGCACTATTGCCTAGTCGAAAAGTTCCTTTAAGACCACTAATACCCGGTTCAATTCTGATCGGCATTGGATTAACTACTCTTAATTTAGCAGTAAGTAAAAGTATTCTTTCCCTTGGAGTGAGATTTCAAGCATATGGTTTTATTGGAGGTTTTTTAGTACTAACTTTATGGGTTTGGCTATTAGGAGTGATTTTATATTTTGGACAATGTTGGAGTGTTGTTATAGCTAGTATGTCATTAACAAGCAGGAGAAGAAAAAATTAATTTCAAAAGAATGACATGTCTCCTTTTCTAAAATGAACAAAAGTTTAGTTACCTATTCTTTAATCTTTTTAATATTTATTGCCCTTTTTGGATTTAACTTTTTTTTAAGTCTTATCGGAAATCTTTTATTACTTGTATTTTTAGTTCCTCTTTTAATATTTTTGATTTTATTGATAACTTTTAATTCATTAAAGTCAAAAGTAAATACTTGTAATCAATGTGGCACTATATCTTTAGGAATTAATAATACCTGCATGAATTGTGGTGCAAATTTAGAGGATCTAAATCCTAAAAGCTCTGAAAGTTTAACAAATCCAAGTGAAACTACAATTGAAGTAAAAGCAGAAGAAATCAAATAATAATTATTAGATACTTCTTATAAGATTTAACCAATCCCAATTTGTCTTAAAATACTTTGCCCCGTGATCAATTCTGTACCTAAACCTATCAATATTCCCATCATTGCCATTCTTCCATTCCAAGTTTCGGCAAAGTTGACAAAACCAAATCTTGGTTGACTATCTTCATTCATAATAGGTTAAAAACTATTTTAAATATTTTAGCGTTTGAAGGATGGATTTATGGAAAATAATTAATGATTTATCTAACATGTTTTAATCCATCTACAGGCTTGTATTCGTCTCCGGTTAATTCTTCATATATTATTGCAGGTAATCCTGTCTCAAACATAGTTTGAAGTGCTTCTTTGAGCATTGGGTTCCAACCTCCAGTACTTACATTGCCATGCCTTACAGTCCAATCCCACGTACCTTGAAGATCTCTAGGCATTCTGCCTTCCCTATCCCTTCTGGCAACTAGATCAAGAGACTCAACTATTCCAACTATTACTGGATTTTTTCCATAAGAAGGAGTTAGACTCAATTCCAGTCTAACAGGATCTTCTTTAACCATTTTAAGACGAAATCTAGGTGGTAACTTCAGAGTTCTAATTACTCCTGAGACAATCTTTGTTCTTAATTCCAATTTTATGACCTTATAAATTTATCAAATGAATCTAATCAGTTGTACTTCCTTTTTCTTCCAGAGTTGAATCTGTATCATTAGAAAACCTCACTGTAAGTAATTCTTCTTGGGTTATATTTCCAGATTTATCAAGAAGTTCAGGATGAATAGTATATTTTTTTTGTCGGATATTTGTATTGAAAGGTCTATTTGGTTGTTTATCAAGTGCCCCCCAACCATTTGACATTACTTTAAAAGCCTTCCAAACTAAATAAGTTAGAGCAGCTGAATAAATAATTGGGAATAAGAAAGACATTAATTTATTGATTTATTATTACTTAAATTCTATACTAACTCGAAAAAAATAAATTTAGCTATTTTTACAAAACAAATTCTCCTATTTACCAAATAATTTCAGCGATTTATATAATTACCATTAACATATCTAATAAATGAATGTTCGAATGTTTTTAAAGGCAATAATTCAAACAAAATTTTTAAAATTCTCTTTTAAAAAATTACTTTTACTATCATATTTGTCACTTGGCCTAATTAATAAATCAAATGTAATATCTCAGCCGATAATAAATCAAAATCTTGATGAAGAATCTAAAATTTCAAATATATCTTTCATAACAAAAGCAGTTAAAAGAACAGGGGCTTCAGTAGTTACTATTGACACTCAACGATTTGTTCAAAATAAACAATTTTCTAGAAATTCAAGAATTTTCTTAGATCCATATTTTGAGAGACTCTTTGGCTCACAATTACCTCCCGAAAATCTCCCACGGATAGAGCAGAGTCAAGGAAGCGGCTTTATATTCGGTGATGGTCTCGTAATGACTAATGCTCATGTTGTTAATGGATCTGAAAAGTTAATAGTTGGCTTATCTAATGGAGCAAAATACAAAGGGAAGTTAATAGGACAAGATTTACTTACTGATCTAGCTGTTATTAAGCTTGAAGGTAAAGGACCTTGGCCAAAAGCAGTATTAGGTGACTCGACAACAATAGAAGTTGGTGATTGGGCAATAGCTGTTGGCAATCCTTATGGATTAGAAAATACCGTCACTCTCGGAATAATTAGTAACTTAAATAGGAATGTCTCACAGTTAGGAATATATGATAAAAAGTTTGAGTTAATTCAGACAGACGCTGCAATAAATCCTGGCAATTCTGGGGGGCCATTATTAAATAGTAAGGGAGAAGTAATTGGAATTAATACTCTTATAAGGTCAGGCCCTGGAGCAGGCTTAAGTTTTGCAATCCCAATAAATAAAGCTAAAAATATCGCTTCGCAACTGATAAAGAATGGGAAAGTAATACATCCCATGATTGGAATCAGCTTAATAGACGAAAATTACTTTGAGAGTAATAAAAGTCTTGTAAAAGTAGGATACGTTGTCCCAAATAGCCCTGCAGCAAAAAGCGGAATCTTTATTAATGACATAATCCTAAAAGTGGGTAAAACAACTATTAATAATTCTTCTGATGTAATCAATGCAATAAGTAAAAACGGAATTATTAAATCTATAAATATAACATTAAAAAGAAAAAATAAAATTATTAAATTAAATGTTAAACCGACTGATATTACTAATTTATCAAAATGATAATTTTTTAACTTTCATCATCTCTAAGTATTTCTACACATTGAGAGATACAAATACCATCAGAGATATCACAACTAGAAATACACTCAAAATAACTTTCTACTGGATCAGAAGTAACATAATTACCTTCTTTTAAATCATACTTTTTCATAAATACTATAAATAAAACAAATACGTAACTATTACATTAATCAAAGTCATTTAGTCTGTAAAGATAAATAAGTGATCTTGCCTAGAGGATTGTAAAGTTTTCTAAAAACTATTCTTACAAACTTAAAAAAATAAGAATAAAATACTTAATCAACAATTATAAATAATTACTTCATACTCCTTTTCTTCTCTAAAAAATATTCATAATTACCATTAAAAGATAATAATTTAGATTCTTTAATTTCAATAATTCTATTTGCAACTTTAGAAATAAAATATCTATCATGCGAAATAATAAATACTGTGCCCTTATAATTATTTATTGCAAGTTCTAGATTCTCTTTGGATTGTAGATCTAAATGATTTGTAGGTTCATCAAGAAGTAAAAAATTGCTTGGATTCATAATCATCAGAGCCAATGCTAATCTAGCTTTCTCGCCACCACTAAGTTGTTGAACATATTTAAAAACAGCATTATTATGAAATCCAAAACTTCCTAAGTATGTCCTTACTTTTTGTTGAGACCAATCTGATGCTTTCGAATATATTAAATCAATTACCTGTTTTTCAACAGCAAGAGCTGCAGCCTGATTTTGCTCATAATAACTTGTAATTATATTATGTTTACCTAAATTAACCTCTCCTATTTCAGGTTCTATTTTTTTCATAATCAACTTCAACAAAGTAGATTTTCCACATCCATTAGGACCTAAAATTGCTATTTTTTCTCCCGCACAAACCTTTAAATTTATATCAAACAATAATATTTTTTCTTCAAAACTATGAGATAAATTCTTAATTTGAAGAACTGTTTTACCAGAACGAGGACACTCGGGAAAATTAAAAGAAGGACTTTTTTGTCTTGAAATAGGTGCATCAACTTTTATAATCTTTTTTAATTGCTTCTCCCTACTTTTAGCCTGAGTACTTCTTGTCGCGCTAGCGCGAAATCTTTCAATATATTTTTTTTGTGTTTCGATCTCTTTTTGCTGCAAATCAAAAGCTTTACTTTGAGAGGCTTCATTTAAAGACTTTTGTTCAATAAAAAAAGAATAATTCCCATTATATGTTTCAGAAATTCCTCTTTCTATAAAAATAATCTTTTTACATAATTTATCTAAGAAATATCGATCATGGCTAATTAATATGATAGCTATTTTTAAAGATAATAAATATTCCTCTAGCCAAAAAATTGTTTCCAGATCTAAATGATTAGTTGGCTCATCGAGTAAAAGTAAATCAGGTTTTTGCAGAATAATTTTTCCAAGAGCTACTTTCATTTGCCAACCCCCTGAAAAATTACCTACTAATTTGTCTGCATCTTCCTGAGAGAACCCGAGTTTTGGCAGTATCTTCTCTACTTCTGCCTGCATTTGATAGCCACCTAAAACTTCAAACTTTTCTTGAAATTTGGCTAGTTGATTTACAAGATGGTCAAGTTTTTCAGAGTCTTTATTAGATTCTAAAAATTTCATTTCATTTTCAATCTCTAGAAGTTTATTTGAAACTACTTGAATATCTTTAAAAGAACCTTCCAATTCTTCTCTGACTGTTCGATTTAAATTACAATCCAATTCCTGTTTTAAGTGGGAAATTTTGGGATTTCCTTCTTTAAGTATAAGTCCACTTGTTTGATCCTCCTCTCCAATTAAGATTTTAAACTGGGTCGATTTACCTGCTCCATTAGAACCCACTAAGCCTATCTTTTCTCCCTTTCTAATTTCCCAATTAATATTTTTTAGAACAACATCAGTAGAGTAAATTTTGCTTACATTATCAAATCTAATCACTTTAAAAAAAATTGAATTTACAAACTTAGAGAATTTTTACCAAAAAAATATATGTGGCATAAAATTATGATATGAAAAGAATAGAACAAATCGTAGTAATTTTCATAGCTGCAGCATTAGCAATTCCAAGTTATTGGTTTTTTTGGACATTGGCTGGTGGTGGTGGTTACAACAGAAGAATAACCCCTCCAGCCAGAGAAGGGACTACTCAAAACCCTTTACTAAAGACCACCTCGAGCCTTAATCAACCATAACTTAGTTGCTTCATCATCCACAGTAGACAAATACTCTACAACCTCTTCTTTAGTAACATGGATATCTACTTCTCTGCCAATCTCGCAAATTTTTTCAAGAGCTGATTTGGGATTATTAAGAGCCATCAAAAATAAACTTTGTTTTTTTCTTGAATCATCGGCTATAAGATTGTAGAGCTTCTCAACATTACTAGTCATCAGTTTCAGTTAATTCATTTCAATAGACTATTCCCTCAAGCTACATTTTGTTCATTAAATTTATTTATAGATAAATCATGATCAGTATCTTTTATCTCTTTGGCTGAGGCATCTTCCATACTTCTTGCATCTAAGCATAGAACTTTCCTAAGCTTTGCAAAATTAGCCGCATGAGATATTCTCCCATCTTTCTGAGCATAGTATTCAGAACGCTGCAGAATTTGATGCAGATGTGTCAATAAATATGGACTAATCACTGCAGATACTAATACATCACTATTCTCATTACTTGAAGACTCAGACTGTATTATTTTTTTTTTCTTTTTATCAATTGTTGATCTTTGAGAAGAATCAAGTTTTCTTGAAGTTTTCATAATTTACACAATGAACTAATTAATCAAAGGCTTATATCCTTACTATTAATATACACAAAGATACTAACCTTGACTAACTGTGTATACTTAAAAGTAACAGTTATTAAGTTTGACTAATGGCAACCCGCCAAAACTCAACTAATGGGAAGCCGAAATCCCCCAGAATACAAGTAGTTCTTCCAGAACTAATTTGTGAGCAACTAAATATTTTAGCTGAAAATGAATCAAGAACCGTCAGCAATATGGCAAAGGTATTGATTCAAGAAGGAATTAAAAATTATTTCGAAAGGGAGGCCAAATCCCATACATCAGATACTAAAATCGATACCGACAATTTCAGAGATACATTAGAAAGACAAAGTATTAAAAGGTTAAAAGGAGCTCCTCAAAGGATTAGATACACCAAAAAATCCGAGAATAAATAATTAATTTTGAGGTAATTTTTGTAAATCTAAAGTTTTTCCCATAACTACTAAAATATTTCCTCTCTCAAGGATATATTTTGCAGGAGGATTTACTGTTAATTGTTCTGGAGGACCAGCAGCAAGAACGTTGACTAAATAATTTTTTCTTAAATTTAAATCTCTTAAAGATCTACCGATAAATTCTTCTGGAACTGTTAATTCATCTATTCCAGTTTGATTATCCAATTCTAATCGTTCAATAAGATTTGGCCTAACAAGCTCTAATCCTAATCTTTCACCTTGCATTCTAGAAGGGAAAACAACCTTATCAGCCCCTACTCTTTTTAACATCTTTTCATGCAAATCACTCGTAGCTCTTGCAATTACTCTTTTTACTTTTGTTCCTTCACTATCCTTAGCAATAAGAGTAGTAGTGATACTTGCTTCAATGGGCTCACTAATACCGACCACAACTGTATTCATCTCTAAAATTCCTGATTCCTTCATTGATTCTTCATCAGTACAATCTATTACTCTTGCCTCAATAGAAGGTTCTAATTGTCTTAAATCATCAATAGCCTTCTCAGAAGCATCTGCAGCTAAAACATCCACGCCATTACTTATAAGTTCTCTACAGACAGCCGTTCCAAATCTGCCAACTCCTACAACTGCAAAAGTTAGTGCTTCCTCTTCTTTGTGTGGAGACCATTGCCACCAATCAGCCATAATAAATTTTTAGTAAAGGCTAAACATAAAGATCAGCTTTTGGATAGCCAATTCTTTTTTGTCTTTCTATTCTACTCTTATATAGAGCCTGCCACAGAGCACTTAAAAGCAAAAGAATCCCAAGTCTTCCTACGAACATACCAATAATTAAAATAAATTGACCAAAATGATTTAATTTTGCTGTCAAACCGATATCAAATCCTACTGTTGCAAATGCAGAGATACATGTGAAAAGAATTTCTAGAAATGTAAATGATTCTTTTTTAATAAAAGTATTAGTAGTACTTAAGACCATAGCCATCAAGATAACAAACAGTAAAGAGCCAACCGTTATTCCAACTGCTTTCAAAATAACTTTATCTGAAATTAATCTATTACTAATAATTACATCTTTTTGTCCCCTTAGCGTTGATCTGGTTGCTGCCATTAAGGCAATAAAAGTTGTAGTTTTGATTCCCCCACCAGTACCACCTGTGCTAGCTCCAATAAACATCAAAGTCATTAATAGCAAGAGACCAGTATCTGATATTGAATTTAAAGATATTGGAAAATTTGTAAATCCCGCTGTTCTTGCACTCACAGTCTCGAAAATAGATGATAAAATTTTCTCAAAGAAATTTAGATCACTAAAAAATTGACTATTTAATAACGTCTCTGTTACGAAAAACCCTAATGATCCAAAAATTATTAAGGAAAAACTTGTCCTAATTACTAATCTAGAATGAAGACTCAATTTTTTATATGAAAGATTTTTTCTATTACTCCATATATCGTCAATAACTCTCCAACCAAGTCCTCCCATCACAATTAAAAAAATAAATACAATATTGACAACAAAATTAGATCGATAATCTTGAAGACTATTAGACCATAAAGAAAAACCAGCATTGTTATATGCTGAAATACTATGAAAAATTGCAGCCCATAGTCTTTGCCAATTATTCTGAATTTCTAGAAATCCGAAAAAATATAAGACTATTGCTCCAAAAGAAATAATAGAGGTAGCCGTAATGACAATGCTTTGAAAAGTTCTACCAATGCCACCAACCCCAAATTCAT
>QCVU01000048.1 GCA_003210275.1 Prochlorococcus sp. AG-686-M10 | reverse complement strand
TTGATTCTATTTTTTCAAGAATGCTGGGCTTATATATATTTCCATTGCTATTCAAAGCTGCATAGGCATTTGTAATATTTAGGAGGCTATCTCCATAAGATCCTATCGCTAATGGTAGAAACTCTTCAAGCTGTTGTTTATACCCTAGGCCAAATAAATTAGCCAGATTTATAATTTTTTTTAAGCCTATACTATTAGAAATTTTTAGAGGGACTATATTTGAGGAAGTTTTAAAAGAATCTATTAAAGATATCTTACCTCGATAAATTTCAGAAAAATTTTTGGGACAATAATCTTTCCAGCACTTAGGTAAATCTTCGAATTTATCGCTTAATTTTATACCTTCTTTTAATGCTGCAATATAGGGAATAATTTTGAAAGTTGAACCTAAAGGCCTTATGGCTGAAGTAACTCTATTAAATTCGTTTATTGTTGGATTCTTACTGGTTATCATTGTTCTAATTAAACCGCTGTTGGATTCTATTGATACCAATGCTGTTTCAATATTATTAGGACCTATAGACCTAGAAATTGTTTGTCCTATTTCCTGCCAATCTTTGTTTATGCTGGATTTTATCCTTAAAAATTTATACTTTTTATGATTTTTAATTTTGTTACTTGTCTCCTTGAGGATGAAATTTACTAATAAATTATCTTTAGAATCTTTATTCTTTATTGAATAATTTAAGTTAACTTTCTCTTTAAGGGCTTTATTTCTCTCCTCTAAAGATATGTAGCCATTAATATACATATCTTTTAAAATTTTATTTCTTTTTTTAATAGCTAAATCGATATTTTCATAAGGCGAATAAAGTGAGGGAGCAGGTGCTAATCCAGCTACTAAGGCAACCTCAGATAATGATAATTCCGTTATGAGTTTTCCAAAATAAACTTGGGAAGCTTCATTAATGCCATAAGCTCCTGATCCTAAGTAAATATTATTTAAATATAATTTTAAAATTTGATTTTTACTGAATTTGAGATCTAATACTAGGGAAATTATTATTTCCTTAATTTTTCTTTGAAAACTTAAATCATTATTTAAGAAAATTAATCTTGCTACTTGCTGAGTAATAGTGCTTCCACCCTCTTTATAGTATCCGCTCTGAATATTACTAATAAAGGCTCTTGATAAACCTATTAAGTCAATTCCATTATGGTTAAAAAATCTTTTATCCTCACCAGATATAAATGAAAACTTTAAAAAAAATGGTATCGCATTGGTATTATCAAGAACATCAAATTTTCGACTTAATTTTCTTATTGTTTTATTGTCAGAAGAAAATATTTCATAAGAATAGGGTATTGATTTTGAAGTATTTATTTTAAGTGGGTCAAAATTTAAAGTAATCCTAATTATATTAAGTATGGAAAAAAATATGACACAGAAAACAAATATTGAGGAGCTAAAAATAAAATATTTATATTTTATTCCATTCACTTTAAGCTACTAAAAAACTATGTCCTATCGCTAAAGCGGTGACTAACATCCCAGTTATAAGAAATGGCTGAGCACTTGCCTGGTATTTGACATCAAATTTTAACGGGTCCCTTAGTAACCACATATCTTGAAATGTAATTTGAGGAATTACCAGTAAAACTAAAATAACTGATGCTAAATGTTGTCCAATAACAATTAATACGATCACCATTGCTAATTGAAAAATATCAATGAGACCAGCACTTATTCGACTAGCCTTTTTAATCCCAAATATTACAGGTAACGAATTCAATCCTAGTTTCGAATCCCCTTCAACACTTTTGAAATCATTTATAACTGCTATTCCGAGCCCAGAAAGACTATAAGCAAGAGTTAGTAATGCAGTGAGAATAGTTAATTTCCCAAATAAGGCTTGCCCCGCCCACCATGGGAGAGCTATATATGAAGCTCCTAAAGCATAATTTCCTAGCCAGCCATTTTGCTTCAATTTTAAAGGAGGTGCAGAATATATATAACTTACTAAAGACCCACCCAAAGCTAGAAGAAAGACAGAGGGAAAACTATGTTTTGCATATAAATCTAATAAAAAAGAAACTACTAAACCAGCAATAAGTAATACCCAAATTTGTATTTTTACTTCCTTAATCGAAATCTTTCCAGAAGGTATTGGTCTATTAGGTTCATTAATAGCGTCAATTTCTCTATCAAAAAAATCATTAATAGTTTGGGTATAACCTGCTAGAAGTGGTCCGCTCATGAGCATACATGCTAGTGAGGCTAAAACGTTACTTATTGTCCACTGAAAGTTTCCGCTTGCGGCAGCTCCACAGATTACCCCCCATATCAAAGGGATCCATGTGATTGGCTTCATTAATTGTATACGTAGTTTCCAAATACTTGAAGTCTCTGAAGCCCCTTTAATTCCTAATAATTGTTTTGGATCATTCACTTTTAATATTTAACCTTTCTCAATTTCTTCAGGGAAAAACCAATTTTCTTCTCCATTTTGCAATCTTACAGTAATACCAATACTTCTGCCATCGGTCATTTTATATCCTGTTGTTACAACTCTTGGGTTTGATGATATTTGATCAATTAGCTTTGCAGGTAATCTATCTTTAACCTTGTTAATGTTAATTTTTACTCTACTACCAATTTTGGGTAATAATTTAGTTTCAGCCATAAGAGGTAAAATGGAAGCTATTATGCAAGATTAACAGCCTTTGGACAATTTTTTTTAAAATGGTAGCTCTTCGTTTAATTCCTTGTTTAGATGTATCTAATGGAAGGGTCGTTAAAGGTGTTAATTTTGTAAACCTTAGAGACTCTGGTGACCCTGTCGAATTAGCTTGTAAATACTCAGAAGCAGGAGCTGATGAATTGGTCTTTTTAGATATAAGAGCTAGTGTGGATAATAGAAAAACATTAGTTGATCTTGTCTCTAGAACTGCGAAATCAGTTAATATACCTTTTACTGTTGGTGGTGGAATAAATTCGATCATCTCAATTAATGATCTTTTAAGAGCGGGAGCAGATAAAGTAAGTTTGAATTCTTCGGCAGTTAAAAATCCAGACATAATTTCCAAAAGCTCTGCAAATTTCGGAACACAATGTATTGTTATTGCTATTGATGCAAGAAAAAAATCTAATAAATCTAATGAATGGGAAGTTTATGTTAAGGGTGGGCGTGAAAATACTGGTTTAGATGTAATAAGTTGGGCAAAAAAAGTTGAGAAATTAGGCGCTGGAGAAATTTTATTAACTTCAATGGATGGTGACGGTACACAAAATGGATACGACTTATTATTGACTCAAACTGTTGCAAATGCGGTTAACATACCTGTGATCGCTTCTGGAGGAGCAGGCTGTGTAGAAGATATTTATGATGTTTTTACTGAAGGTAAAGCCTCCGCAGCACTGTTAGCATCTTTACTTCATGACAAAAAACTTACTATAAATGAAATAAAATCTTTTCTAATTGAAAAGAAACTACCAATTAGACCTAATTAAAAAAATAATTTATCATTAATTAAAAATATTTAAATATGAGATATAAAAAAAATAATGAAGTAAAAACTATTTTTAATAAAATTTCTTATAGTTATGACTTTTTAAATAGTTTACTCAGTTTAGGATTTCATAAATATTGGAAAAAGGAATTAGTTGATTTATTAAAACCAATCGATGGCGAAAATTGGGCTGATTTATGTTGTGGGACTGGGGATTTATCATTTTTAATTTTTAAAAAAGTCAGGCCCAATGGAAGTGTTACTGGAATAGATAGTGCAAAGGAAATTTTAAATATTGCAATGGAAAGGTCGAAATTGATTGGAAATAAATTTATCTGTTGGGAGATGAAAGATATCTTAGAAATAGATGAAAATTCAAAAAATTATGACGGAATTTGCATGTCTTATGGTTTAAGAAATTTGGTCAATGTAGAAGATGGACTAAAAAAAGTCTTTAATCTTTTAAATGATAGGGGCCGAGCTGGGTTTCTAGATTTTAATCATTCTAAAATTAATTCTTTAGCTGATTTGTTTCAAAAAATATATTTAAGATTTGTTGTAGTCCCAATTTCAAAAATTTTTAAATTGAGTAAAGAATATTCTTATATTGAAAAAAGTATAAAAAATTTTCCTGAGGGAAGTAAACTTATGATAATTGCAAAGGGAGTAGGGTTTAAGAAAGTTGAATATAGGACTATTTTTTTTAATCAAATGGGAATATTAATACTAGAAAAATGAAATTCACTTTAACTATTTTTTCTCCAACAAAAAGTACATTCTCCCCATCTTGATATCTCACCTTCAGGTGCCGGACTATTACATCTTTTACAAATTATCATATTATTATTCTTTATTCTGCTCGGATGATTCTCCCAAACTGTTTTTGCATTAATCTTTTTTTTATCTAAGGTTTTGACTTCATAATTTTGTATTATCTTTATTTCCTTTAGATTTATTCCAAATCTGCTAATTGTCTCCTTTAATCTATGTTTGTTATAAATTAGTGCCTGCCGCCATTGTGGATGATTTACAGCAATAATAAGAGTTTTTTGCTCGATTTTTAATGGCTTACATGCTTTAGATAGTTCCAAGCCAATTAACTTTTCCCAGTTTTCATTTAGTTTGGATAGTTTATCTAAGTCTTTCCATGATTTTTTGAAATCATCAAGACAATTTCGCATTGAAGATGGATATCTTTTATTCAATATTGGTAAATATTTTTTATTCAATTCGTGTAATTAAAGTTATAAGATTTAAGATAATTTAATCTTATAAAGATTGCTTGTTTTTTTATATTAAGGATTTGTGAAAGTTTTTGGATCTGTAGCTAGAACTGCATATTACTACAAAAATATCCAGGGATTTTGTCCTCATTGGAAACTTCAATACAAATTAAAATGTAAAAGTACAGAATATGAACTAACAAATTGGCTTCAAAATTCTCCAATCAAAAAATATACACCAAGAGCAATAATAGCCAAAGAACAATTTTTAGGAATTGGTCAGAATTTAAGACCATGGGTTTCTCCTAAAGGTGGAATCTGGCTAAGTGCGGCTTATCCAATTTTCTCCACAAAATTCTCAAGTGAAATATTTAGTCTGTCATTTGCAATTAAATTATGTGAGATGTTGAATAAGGAATCTATAAAAGTCGATTTAAAATGGCCAAATGATATTTTTTTTAATTCAAAAAAATTAATTGGATTTTTACCCAGAGTTATAACAAGAGGAAAAGAAATTATTTATGTAAGGATAGGCATCGGAATGAATTTTTTAAATAAAACTCCATTAGAAGGCATTGCTTTATCTAAAATACTTAAAACTAAAAATATATGCGAATATTATTGGACTGCAAAAATCCTTAAAACTATTCATGAGTCAGTCGAATGTAATGGTAGAAAAGAATATATTATTAATAACGCAAATAAATACCTTACAAAAAAACATTTACCTAGGGGGTATAACTCAAACGATTGGGAAATAAAAGACGTAGATAATAATGGGAATTTGAGAATTTATAATCAAATTCAAGAGAAAATATTAACGAGGTTTTAAATTTATTTGATTTTTAATTCAATTATTTTTCCATCTTTAAACTTTGCTATTTTTTTTGCCCGACTTGCAACTTCATCTTCGTGAGTAACTAAAACTATAGTTATTCCTGATTGATGAAGTTTATCAAAAAGGTCTAATACATCTTCTGTCGTTTTTGAATCTAAGGCCCCAGTGGGTTCATCAGCTAATAAAATTGCAGGATCATTGATGATTGCTCTTGCAATAGCTACACGTTGTTGTTGCCCTCCTGATAATTGATTAGGACGATTATTAACTCTCTCAGAAAGCCCAACTTTGTCTAATGCATTTTTTGCTCTTTTTTCTCTTTCTATTGGATCTACCCCTGCATAAATCATTGGTAAAAGAACATTTTCTAGTGCTGTAGCGTCTGAGAGAAGGTGGAATTGTTGGAAAACGAATCCTAATTTTTGGTTTCTTAAATCAGCTAATTCATCATCAGATAAATTTTCAACAGGAGTTCCATTTAATTTATAAACACCTTGAGATGGTCTGTCTAGACAGCCAATAATGTTCATTGCAGTACTTTTACCTGAACCGCTTGCTCCCATAACAGCCAAATAGTCACCTTTATAAATTTCTAAATTTACATTATCTAAGGCTTTTACGATAAGTTCATCTTTGCCATACATTTTGGATACTTTTTCTAAGGTCGCAACTTTTTTAGTCATTTATTAATATTTTTTAAAGCACATTATTTGCTACAGCTAATATATCCTGTAAAAAAGGAGTTTCTGATACTGCTGAATTAGCTAACTTGAAAAGAGGGTTAGAAAGTATTCCTCCTAAAGCTGTAACAGCTATGCAAGTATATAAAGCAATTCTAAGAGGAGGTAATCCAATAATATTCCAGTTAATCTCAGGATAAGATTTAACTATTTCAGAGGCTTCTTGAGGTTCTTTTACTACCATCATTTTTATAACGGAGATGTAGTAATAAATTGAAATTACTGAAGTTACTAATCCAACTACTACTAAAAGGTATTGATGGTTAGCCCAACCTGCAAAAAACAAATATATTTTTCCGAAAAAACCCAACATAGGCGGCAGCCCACCAAGAGAAAGAAGACATAGGCTCAGACCCAAAGTAATTAAGGGATCTTTTTGATAAAGGCCTGAATAATCTGCAATTCTATCTGATCCAGTTCGGAGTGAAAAAAGTATTACGCATGAAAAAGCTCCTAGATTCATAAACAAATATGCAGCTAAATATAAAACAGCTGATGATAGACCATCTTGTGTTCCAGATACTATGCCAATCATTACAAATCCGGCTTGACCAATTGAACTGTAAGCCAACATTCTTTTCATTGAGGTTTGGGCCAATGCAACAATATTTCCAAGGGCCATACTCAAGATGGCTAAAATTGTAAATAATAATTTCCATTGTTCATCGAAAGAAGAAAAAGTAGTGCTTAAAATTCTTATTGCAAAAGCAAATCCCGCAGTCTTAGACCCTACAGATAAAAAAGCCACTACAGGTGTGGGGGATCCTTCATAAACATCAGGTGTCCACTGATGAAAAGGAACTGCAGCGATCTTAAAAGCAACAGTTGATAAGACAAAAACTAGTGATAAGGATGTAATAAATGAAGGTTTATTTATTATCTCTACCCCAATTGTTGATAAGTTTGTGGAACCACTAAGACCATAAAGAAATGAGGATCCATATAAATAGACAGCCGCGGCAGCTGATCCAACAAGAAGATATTTTAAAGCGGCCTCTGAACTCCTAGGGTCTCTCTTGAGGTAACCAGAAAGACAATAACTAGCTACTGATAAAGTCTCTAAAGATATAAATACACTAACAAGGTCAGTAGATCCACACAAAAGCATAGCTCCTAAAGTTGCCGATAAGACTATTGCCGCGAATTCACCAATTGGACTTCCACTCTGTTCTGTATAACGCCAACTAATTAGTAAAGAAATTAGAGTTGAAAGTGCAATAATTGATCTAAATGCAATAGCTAAATTATCTGAATTAAAAGAGCCAAGAAATGCAGTGTTTACAGGGTTACTCCACTGTAAAGCGAGACTTGTAAGAGAACTGCCTAATGAAATGTAACAAATTACGGGTGCCCACCTTGAGGCAGTCTTTTCGCCAGCAAGATCGACAAGAAGAGTTCCAACAATACCAAGCAAAATGAAAGCTTCTGGAATAATTGCTTGAGCATTTAAATTAATTGTAAAGATTTCGTTGGGCACTTAATTAAATTGAATGTTTGATTGTAAGGATGTAAGAGTTAAACTTACTTGATTATAATTTGTGGGTATGAGTTTTGAAAATCCCGAGCAATATTGCTTGAAGGAGTTTCAACTAATCATAATATGCCCTAATTGATTAAAAAAACACTAATTTTATCGAAATAGACCTTGGATCACACACTTGTTATTGTTGAAAGTCCCACAAAGGCAAAAACTATAAGAAGGTTTTTGCCTCCTAATTATGAAGTTCTAGCTTCTATGGGACATGTAAGAGATCTTCCAAAAGGAGCTGCTGAAATTCCTGCATCAGTTAAAAAAGAAAAATGGTCAAGGATAGGCGTAAACACTACAGAAGATTTTGAACCACTTTATATTGTCCCAAAGGAAAAGAAGAAGGTCGTTAAGGATTTGAAAAATGCTTTAAAAGATGCTACTCAATTGCTATTAGCAACTGATGAAGATAGGGAAGGAGAGAGTATAAGTTGGCACTTAATGCAAATTCTTAAACCAAAAATCCCAACTAAGCGAATGGTTTTTCATGAAATTACTAAAAAGGCAATTAATAAGGCACTTGATGAGACCAGAGAAATTGATATGGAATTAGTTCAGGCTCAAGAAACGAGAAGAATTCTTGATAGACTTTTTGGTTATGAACTTTCTCCATTACTTTGGAAAAAAGTAGCTCCCAGACTATCTGCGGGCCGTGTTCAGTCTGTTTCAGTAAGATTGCTTGTTAATAAGGAAAGAGAAAGGAGAGCGTTTAAAAAAGCCTCTTATTGGGGATTAAAAGCCTCTTTGCTTAAAGATAATATTTCTTTTGAATCTAAGTTATTTAGTCTAGATGGCCAGAAAATCTCCAACGGTTCTGATTTTGATGAAAAGACGGGTAACTTAAAAAAAGGTAATAAATCTTTAATTTTGAACGAAGACAGGGCAAAGAGTCTTCTCAAAACTTTATCTAAGGAAAAGTGGAAAGTCTTAAAAGTAGAAAAAAAACCCACAATTAGGAAGCCTGTTCCACCCTTTACTACTAGTACTTTGCAGCAGGAAGCTAATCGAAAACTTCGACTATCTGCAAGAGAAACAATGAGATGTGCTCAAGGCTTATATGAGAAAGGTTTTATTACCTATATGAGAACAGATTCAGTACATCTTTCTGAACAAGCGATTAGAGCCGCGAGAGAATGTGTAAATTCAAAATATGGGAAAGAATATTTATCAAGCTCACCTCGTCAATTTAATTCAAATGCAAGGAATGCTCAAGAAGCACATGAAGCTATCAGGCCAGCTGGAGAAGTATTTAAAACTCCAAATGATACAGACCTTTCAG
>QCVU01000047.1 GCA_003210275.1 Prochlorococcus sp. AG-686-M10 | reverse complement strand
TCTCCAATTAATTTTATAAATACACAAGCAGTTGAAATAAATTGTAAATCTCCCGTGCATAAGAAAAAAGAATATTGCAAAGAAAAAAATGAAACTAAATATTCTGGAGATGGGGTAACACCAATTATTGAAGTTAAAGATTGGAAAAACCCTCCCAAAAAGATTCCTTGGTCAAAAATAGTTGAAGTGCAAAGTCCTTTTGAGTCCTATAAAGCTGTTTGGGATCAAGATTACAAGGGCATAAGTTGTTTTATTTCATGCGATATCTACGAAGGATTTGTAAGTAGATGGACTTCAGATCAATTAGCACTTTCTCAATTTCGAAGTCGTTGTGCATTAGGGCCTTGTAGAAAAAATTATTATGACATTTCTAGCGGAGTAGATTTATCAATAAATGGTGAAACATATTATTTAAGTGGTCAAAATGGTTTATTTGTTTTAAATGGTAAAGTTCGCAGAGCTATTATTAGTTCTGGAGATAAGGCTTCATTAAGCATAAGGGTAGGTGGAAATAATTCTGCAATTTATAACATCGGAGAGGAAACTACAGCAGCAGTCGCAAAACTTATTTTAGAGTCAAAGATGGAAGATGAAGCATTCTCAAGAAAGGGGGTTCAAGTTAATCTTTCCAAAGCTATTTCTTCTAGTGATAAAGTTGGGCCAGTTATAAAAAGAGTATTACCTGGAGTAGTTCAAGTAGAGACCCCTAGAGGCAAAGGAACAGGATTTGTTATTGATAATTCTGGTTTAGCTATCACAAACAGACATGTGGTTGGAAAGTTTAAAACAGTTAAGATTAAGCTTAACAATTCAGAAGAATTTACAGCTGAGGTTATTGGTAGAACTAGTGATTTAGATGTCGCACTTTTATCTATTAAGACTAATAATAGAGCCTTAAACTCTCTGCCATTGTGCATAAAAAAATCACCTACAGTTGGAGACGATATCATCGTAATAGGTAATCCACTAGGACTTCAATCAACTATTACTAGAGGAATAGTTAGCGCCATAAGAAATGAAGACGGCTCTACTATGCTTCAAATTGATGCTTCAGTAAATCCAGGAAATAGCGGAGGGCCAATAATAAATTACAATGGAGAAGTGTTGGGTATAGTAACCTCAAAGAGAGTGGGGATGGGTATCGAAGGAATAGGTTTTGGCATTGGTATTACATCTGCAATTGAAAGTCTTGGTGCAAAAGTAAACACTCCTAATATCAGTTTTGAAGAAGTAGAAAAACTTGTAAATCAAGAAAAAATGACACGTTGTCAAAATTTAATAAGTTAATTAGATAATAATTATTTATTGCATAAAAAAGATATCTAGGGCTGCGACATTTGCATTTTCAATAGTAAAAAACTGAAGATGTCAATCTGATGTCAATTCCTCTAATGAATGTCATGACAAATAACGCAATACTACGCAAATAGTTAGGTGTAGCTTGTAACACCAGTGCTCAACTAGGGGTGTCCAGTGCTTTGGGAGCACTAGGTCGCAGGTTCGAATCCTGTCGCCCCGACTCTTAGAATCCAAGTTATAGAGAGGAATCCCAACCTCTCTTTTTTGTTGCAAGAATATGACCACTCGAAATGTGGTCAAATAGTGGTCATTTGCGTAGCTATGCGTTGATGTTCGTTGATACTCGTTGATGTTCGACACTCCAGTTGGCTCTTTTTGAAGTAGTAAGCCCGCTGCAAGTCTTTGAGATCTAGCTGGCTCTAATAATATTGGGAATCAGCGTTGTCGCGACTTGCGGCTCCCTTGTGATGGTCGACTCGATGATTTTCGCCAGTCACTCCTTCTCTCTTGCGATGAGGCAGAGTTGGCTGTTGAATTCCGTCCCGGTCGTCCTGTTTGAGAAGGACGACGTTGGCGCTGACCTCCTTGTTTTAGCGGTTCAGCTTTTAAAATCTTTTGCTCAAATCCAACAACATCAACTTTTGGCAGTGGATTACCTATAAATCTTTCAATGGCTTTGAGTAATAACGCTTCTTCTGCTGCAACCAAAGAGATTGCATGTCCATTTTCACCTGCGCGACCAGTTCGTCCAATCCGATGGACATAGTCTTCGGCAACATTCGGTAAATCAAGGTTGATCACATATGGCAATTGATGGATATCAATACCCCGTGCGGCAATATCTGTTGCGACCAATATTTTGACGTCTCCATTTTTGAATCCCTCTAGGGCGCGGGTTCTTGCTCCTTGGCTTTTGTTTCCGTGAATGGCTGATGCCTTCATGTGCTGATGGCACAGAATCTTGACAACTTTATCCGCACCATGTTTTGTGCGTGCAAAAACAAGAACCTGTTTCCATTGGTTGGTTTTGATGAGATGGCATAGCAAGTCAACTTTGCGAGCCCTGTCGCAAGGATGAACAAGGTGTTCAACAGTGGGAGCGGCTTGATTTTGAACTGAAGCCCTGATCTCTACAGGGTCGTTGAGTAATCCAAGGGCAAGTTTTTTGATTGGGGCGCTAAATGTCGCCGAGAACATCATGTTCTGCCGATCTTTGGGTAGGAACTCAATAATTTTTTTGATGTCTCGAATAAATCCCATGTCGAGCATTCGATCGGCTTCATCAAGCACTAATACTTTGAGATTATCGAATCGAATCGTTCTTTGATTGATGAGATCAAGTAAACGACCTGGTGTTGCGACAAGAATGTCGACTCCACTTTGCAGTCGTTTCACTTGCGGTCGAATGCTGACTCCACCAAAAACAGCATCAGATCGTAGGGATAGATACTTTGTGTATCCCCTTGCATTGGCCTCAACTTGTGCAGCTAGTTCTCTTGTTGGAGTAAGAATAAGCGAATGAACTTGTAATCGTTTTGGCCTATCTTCTATCTGAAGCAATTCGATGATTGGCAGAATGAACGCTGCTGTTTTTCCAGTGCCAGTTTGGGCTGACGCCATAACGTCTCTGCCCTGGAGTACCTTGGGAATTGTTTGGGCTTGGATTCGGGTTGGCGATATATATCCCGATTCTTTTATAGATCTAACTGTTTCTGCACAGAGGTTTAGTTGCTCAAAAGTCAATGTGTTGTAGTTGTCGTCTTTGAAATTTGAAATAATTGGTTACTGATCCTCTGCTGATGCTACACCCGTCGAGTGTGATTTTTCTTTCTTCGCTTCTTTTATCCATCTTTCCCAAGTGGCCTCTGCTTCTTTAGACATTAAAAAAAAGGAGCTAATTGCCCCTTATTGTAGATCGACTTCCCTAAAAAACTTTCAAATCACCGACCTAGTTAACATAGGGCACTAGGTCGCTCAGGGGGGAGCTAAAGGGGGAGCTGAGACTATATATTTTATATGTAGAACTATATACTTTGTACAATAATGAGACTCAAACTCGTTCCTCTCACTTAGTTAAAACCCTGTCATAGCTTAATTTTATTTAATATTCTCAGATAATAGATCGAGTGCTTTGGGAGCACTAGGTCGCAGGTTCGAATCCTGTCGCCCCGACTCTTAGAATCCAAGACATAGAGAGGAATCCCAACCTCTCTTTTTTATTGCTCAAAATATGACCACCCTAATTGTGGTCAAATAGTGGTCAAATTTATTGACAGTCGATCTAAAATAAGGGGCAATTAGCTTCTTACTAAATGGATGATTTAGATAAAGCAGATAAACTTTACGAAGAAGCTAAAAATGATTATCAAGCGGGTGAATACAAATTAGCTATTGAGAAACTTGATAAAGCAATTGAAATTAATGATGTTGAAGCCATGTACTTCTATGAGAGAGGGCATGCTAAAGATGAACTTGAAGACTTTAAAGGTGCTGAAGAAGATTTTACTGAAGCGATAAGAAATGCGAGGTGGGAGGAACAGGATCTTATTGGACTAAGTCATTACGCAAGAGCATATGTAAGATTAGATTTAGAAAATAAAAAAGGTGCTTGTGAAGACTGGACTAAAGCAGTAGAAATGGGAGTAGAAAATGCTGCGGAAGCTTTAGAGGAACATTGTAAGAAATGATCAAATTTATAAGGAAAAACGAGAAAACCTTAAAAAAAATATTCTATATTCTTTGGTGGATTTTTTATTTAAATATTGGTAGACATATCCTTGTGGGTGAAGGATGGGGTAAAGATGGTGAATCTGCTATTCGTGGTGTTCTTTTAACTCTCTATCCACTAACGTTATTTCATTTGAATAATGCTATTAAAACAGGAGACTTATTTCTCTTAGGCAAAGAACAAGAGGCTTCATTAACTGAAGCTCAAATAACATTTTTTCAACTAACAACACTTGTTTCAGGTCTAGCATTCATGTTCATAAACGCTATAGGTGTAGTTGTTTCTTTAATTTGGGTTTATATGCAATTAAGTAAATGAAACGCTTACTACTCCCACTACTAGCTGCACTCGCTTTACCTACTACTGTTAATGCTGAGATATCTGATGAATTGCATATGAAATGTTTAGAGGCAAGAGATTATGCAGGTTGCGTGAGAACTAATAAAAAATTTTCTCTGAAAAAAGATAAAGAAATATCTGGGATAGGAATAAGGCTTTTCCTCAATAGTGATACTGCTGAATTAACTATTCAATCTGTAATAAATAACTCACCTGCCGCTTCCGCTAAAATTCAACCAAATGATGTAATTATCAAAATAGATGGGAAATCAACTAAAGGAATGGGTATAACAGAAGCCGTTTCTCTCATAAAAGGGCCAAAAGATAAGCCAATTAGATTAGCCTTATTAAGAGTTAATGAGGAAGGTAAAAAGGAAAAAATAAATGTTCGATTAGTAAGAGATACTTTTAAAGTTCCCAACAAAGAATATTTGTATGAAGGAGATATGAGAAGGCAATTAGAGTTTTTCTTTCCAGAAAATATAAAGGAAATTTTTCCAGAAAATGAACTTAAGCTAAATCAAAAGAAAGGAACCTCAATTTAAATTATATAAATAGTTTTTACTGTCATAAAAAAAGAGGGAGAAACCCTCTTTCTGATAAAAAATCAAAATCTAAACTTTTTTCTTAGCGGATTCAAGGGCTTTAAGTTCAGTTTTTAATTCTTTTTCTCTCTCATCAAGATGTTTGACTTGAGCTTTGTATGCTTCTTCAAGTCTTTTCTTTTGATGACGAATTTCTTCAAGTTCATCTTGATTTTGCGTTCTTTGTAACTCCTTCATCTCACTATCAGAGATTACATATACGGGTCTATATGCAGGAGTATCAAAGAATAGATCAAACATTGAATACATTGTTTACCTCTGAATAAGTACATACCTATCTTTATATGAATAAGTAATGTTTGTAATGTCGCAAACCGAATGATTATATAGGGCAAATACACCGAACTTCGGTTTACACATCAAAACCGAATCGTAAAAACCGATAGATTCTTAAAAAAAAGAGAGCTAGGGCTGCGACTTCTAAAAAAGTGGTCAAATAGTGGTCAAATGCTGCTTAAATTGTCAGGACAAATCACGCAGAATCAAGCAAAAAACAGTTATAGCTTGAAAACCTAGTGCCTCACTAACCCTGTCAAGTGCTTTGGGAGCACTAGGTCGCAAGTTCGAATCCTGTCGCCCCGATTGGGTTTTCAGCGAATGGTAAAAACACTTGTGGGATAGGAGTGGTATAAATAACAGGCTAATTAGGATTTTTCTCTCTCTATACCACGACTTTCTAGAACCTTATTGCATTTTTAAAAACATTAGATTAACTTATATTCAACCCCGCTTAAAAGTTTATTCCTTTTTTCGAAAAGGCTATTTGAAGAAGAGATCAAATAATCCAACTTAAATTTAAAAATTTATTATGTCTAATCAAAGATGGCTTTCTTGTTCTGAAAGCTCAAAAATTCTTGGTATCTCCCAAGCTACTATCTGGACTTTAAAAAACAATGATTCACTTGTTGCGGGTGTTCATTGGCTCTATGTAACTGGTAAAAGGAATTCAAATGTTCTTTTTAATGTTGATGAGATTAGAGAATGGCAAAAAAACGAAACCCAGAGACATCAACAGGAGCATATAGATGCTGCAAAAAAGATCGCTAGTTATCAAGAAGTAGGAGTTTGATAATGACACTACTTTCTAAAAAGACACCTGTTCAACTTCAAAGGGAAGAGAAAAGGGTTCAAGTTAAAGAGACTTGTAGAGAACTATTTTATTTAGCTCAAAAAACACAACCTAAAGAAAGTCTTGTCTATCAAATAGACATAACAAGAGGGGCATTAAAGCGTTATTTTCCAGAAATGCTTCAACCTTTTTTAGATGCTGTCGTTAGTGAAATAGTGGAGGAATCTTGCTGTGAATAAAATAGAACCTATATGGACTCAGAAGCATTTAGACGAAAGTGCAGAAAAACTCTATGAAATGTTCTCAAAAGCTATAGATCAAGATCCTCAAATCGGCTTTTCTATGGTTCTTAGAGAGTTTTGTATTCTTCAATGCACCGTTCTTCAATTACAAGAAGCCTTTAAAGAGAATCACTCTGTATCTTCTGGAGCTTTTCAGAATAGTCATCAAGCAGTTGAACTTTATCAACAAGTTGAAGCAGCTATTAAAACCCAGGGATCTAGTTTCAGTAAACGACTTGAAAAACTGGAAAGCTAATGGACAGGGCTTCTATTTCTAAGATTGCCAAATTAGAGTCTCTTAGATTATCTAGTTCTAAATACTGGCAACAATTAAATAAAGAACTGGAAACTAGAAAAACTAATAGAGCATTAGGGACTATCGAATTATTAAAGGCTCAATCTGTCTTAATTACTCGAAAACTAAAGCACCTAGAAGGAATTTTATATAAAGACTATTACCGAAACGTACACCAACAAAAGGAACTAAACCATGAAAAAAGCCACTCTGGGGGGAGTGACCTATAGAACAGAAAAATTATCTATTAATAAGGTAATTCAAAAGCCTATAAGTCTCAATGCCCGAAACTTAAAAGTTCAAAAAATGAAAGTTTTTATCTGGAATGAACGGATAGAAATTTCTAAAGCTCACCCTTTAGCTTGGTTTCTTAGCTCAACTATTAAAGCTATGGAAAACACTAGGGATCTAATAAAAGCTGGAGGACTTTAAAAATGTACTCAGTACCTATGGACGAAAACGAGGAATTAAAACTTGAAAAAGAAAGATTAGAGCATAAAGTTATTGATCTTGAATTAGCTCTAGAGGAAAAGAATAGTAATCCTGATAATAAAAAGGGAACTATTGAGGATAAAAAAGAGAAAAGAAATTTAGATGAAAAAATCTATGAATTAGAGGAATTTGTAGATACTTTATTTCTTACAAATGAAACGATTAAGCCCCAAAATAGAATCCTAAAAATTAGAGATTATTCAAAAAGAAACAATCTTGGTTTAAGGGAAGATGAACTAAGAAAATTTCTCTGGGAGGGACGAAAACGATCTAGAGGAGAGGTCGAATACTTTACTCAAGAAACCGTTATTAATGCACCTCAGGAGAAATGGTGTTGGGAAAATCTTTTAATGCTTGAAACTACCAATTTAATAAGTGCTATGCCTAAGGTTGGTAAAACAACTCTATTAATTGAAGCACTAGGAAAATGGTCTAGAGGTGCTGGAGAGTTTTTAGGAGAAAAGTTTATAGGTGAATGTCCTCCAGTAATCATTATTGGGACTGATATGCCTAAAAGTGATTGGTTACCAATGTTGAATAAATTTGGACTAGCTCAATCAGTCGGGAAAGATCAATGGAAAATATTAGACCCTATAAAGGTTTTAATTACTCAATCTAATCCTGTTCATCTAGACGAAGATGGGTTCAACAAAATAGCCAACATATTAAATAAATATCCGAAAAGTATTTTATTAGTGGATAGCTATGCCAAATGCTGTCCTGCGGGAGTAGATGAAAGAACTAATCATTTTGCAGAACCGTTATCCCAATTACAGGAAGTTATTGCCCCATTTAATACAACTGCCTTAGTAATTCATCATTCAGGAAGAGCAAAAACTAATAGTGCTGTTGAAGCTGCTAGAGGTCACACTTCTTTAACTGGAGCGGTTAGTCAATGCGTAGCCTTGAAGTGGTTAAACAAAGAAGAAAATATAAATGATGAAAGAGTCCTTTTACATACGGAAGGAAGGGGAAGAGGAGTAAAAAAGGTTATTCAACAAGGCGAAACAGGTTTCGATTTAGAGGGAGAGTATGCAGAAGTTATGGCAGAAAAACAACAACAAGAAAAAATAAACAGTTTAAATGAAAGGCAAGAAATAGTTTATGAACTCTGCCAAAAAAGAAGTCCAGTTCATACAACTTTTATACAGGTAGGACATGAACTTAAAACAGAAGAAGGGAAAATAGTTCCTGATCGAACTTGTAGAAGGACGTTAGAGCAACTTGTTAAATTAGGACTTTTAGAAGTTAAAAGGAAGAATACTAAACAAGGAAAAGAGAACTGGTATTTTGTTAAAGAACTACCTAAGGACACCTGAGGGCAGAAAGGATAGGGTTATTTGTAACGGAAAAATATATAAGCAAGTGACCTCACCTCGTTACTTAAAAACCTACCCTTTCCGTCCTTACCTGACCTAACCCTATTAATAACCGTCAAAACCTTCTTTCTGTTGGCAAATATTAATAATTAAATAGTGCTGATTTATGCAAAAAAAAGCCGATTTTATAGGAATTTAAGCGAATTTAAGCCGATTTATCGCTAATTAGTGCGATTTAGTGAAAAGTGTCCCTTTTAACCAAAATTAATAAGAGATTTAGACAAGCAATATTTTTAAAATAGTAGTAGTAGCAATAGTTTTAGTGGTTAGTCGAAACCCTTATTTAGAGCCGATTGATGATGACACTTCTAATTGTCCTGATCCTATTAATGACGCTCTTAAATCTTCCCAATCTAGACGCTACTTGAAAACTATTTCCCATTTAGATGATGAAAACGAATACAGCGACTAAAGAAATCCAAAGAAGGTTTATAGAAGTAGAGGATAATCTAACCGTTAAAGATGATGTATTAACGCTCTCTGTCAGTTCTGAATATCCAGTTGAAAGAGAGTTTGGAATCGAGATATTAAAACATTCAAAAACTTCAATAAATTTAGAAAGATTCTCAGGTGGGAAAGCTCCTGTTTTATGGAATCACAACCCCGAAGAAATGATTGGAAGTGTTGAAAGAGCATATCTACAAGGAAAAAAACTTAAAGCAGAAATTCGTTTTGGATCTTCTGAAAAGGCTCAACAAATTAGAAAAGATGTAGAAAACGGAATTATTAAAAACGCATCAATCGGGTATGTAATTGACGATATAGAACAAGACGAAAAAGGACAAATGATTGTGAC
>QCVU01000046.1 GCA_003210275.1 Prochlorococcus sp. AG-686-M10 | reverse complement strand
TTTTTGTAGGAGTACCAACAATCTTTCTTATTGGTTTATTTATTTCGACCCAAGATGGAGAAAAATCAAGCTTTTATTCAGACTCTAGTAAAGGTAAACTTGGCCCAAAACGCTAAGTTAATTACTGAATGATTGTAATTTCTACTGAAAAATTTTCATTGTGGAAAAAACAACAAATATCAAAAGGAGGAGATAATAACTCTCTAAATCTTTTGATTGATTCATTAGCTGGATTATCAAATAAAGAATTAAATTTAATTAAAATTAAATCTGAAAAAAATTTAAATTTAAAATTAAGTTTAGATTTACTTGAGTTTTTTTGGGATAAACACCTTAATACTTCTATACCCATTCAATATTTAAGTGGAATTTCTTTTTGGAGGGATCTCAAATTAGAAGTTACAAATAGAGTTCTTATTCCCCGACCAGAAACAGAAATTATTATTGAAATAATTTCTGGGATATACAGTAATAAAGAAAAAATAACCTTTGTAGATTTAGGTACTGGTTCAGGTGCAATTAGCATTGCTTTAGCATTGGCTAATCCAAATTGGAATGGAATTGCAACTGATATTGATAAAAATGCTATTGAGATTGCATCGAGAAATTTTGCGAATAACTCTAATCAATCTAATTTAAAATTTTACAATGGGAATTGGTGGGATCCTCTTGTGAATTACAAAGGAGAAATAGATTTAGCTGTAGCTAATCCTCCATATATTCCTCAAGATATTTATGAACTATTACCAATAGAAGTAAAGAATTTTGAACCTAAAAATGCTCTTTTGGGAGGTAAAGAAGGCCTAGATCATATAAAGGAAATAGTCCAACATGCTCCAATATATTTAAAAAACAAAGGGTGGTTAGTGATTGAGAATCACTTTGATCAAGGTGACAGAGTTAAACAATTATTTCTTGAAAATAGATTTACTTCTGTAAAAGTATTAAAAGATTTTTCTGGGATTGGAAGATTTACAATAGGAAGATATAAATAAATTATTAGTTAATAATTTTAATGAATGTCATAGATCAAAAATTAGCTTTAGAAAAACTAAGTATTGGCTTGCCTATAGTTTTTCAGACTGATACTTTGCCTGCGATTGGATGCTTACCAAAGTTTTCAGAAATGATTTATAAGATAAAACAAAGAGATATCAAAAAACCTTTAATTTTAATGGGAGCTGAAAATTTTAAATTTGATGATTTTGTTCACGAATCGGCATTAGACGATTTCAAATATATTTCTTCTTGTTATTGGCCAGGACCCTTAACAATCATTATTCCGATCTCTGAAAAAAGAAAGATATTTTCATCTACCAGTAACTATACATTGGGTTTACGAATACCAAATTCAAAAATGGCTAAATTATTTTTAAAAGAAAGTGGACCATTACTAACCTCAAGTGCAAATCTATCAGGTTTGCCTACCGCTACAAGTGCAAAAGAAATTTCGATTAATTTGCCTAATGTAAATATATTAGGACCAATTCCCTGGGAAAAATGTAGTGGTAAGGCGAGTACCATAATTTCTTGGGTTAATTATGGTAAATGGAAAATAATAAGAGAAGGAGAAGTCTCAATTCAAGGGATGAAGTGATGATTCTTCTTATATTTTTTATTTCACTAACACAAATTTTTTCTTACTGGATTTTTGAACCTTTAACATCATTTTTAACTGATCTATTTGAGATAAAATTTTTGCCAATTTTTCTTTTATCTCTTTTCATTTTTCTATTTTCAATAAGAAAAGAAGAATCAAATATAGAATTGTAAAAATGCCGGCTAACAGATTTGAACTGATGACCTTCGCTTTACAAAAGCGCTGCTCTACCGCTGAGCTAAGCCGGCATAAATTTATTTTACATACAGCTAGGTATTATTTGATAATTTATTAATTTAGATTTTTAAATCTTCTATTTCTTTTTTTTTGTTTCATCATTTTTTTTTAATTCAATTTCTCCTGTGAGAGTTCTTTTTATAGGCAGATTTGCGACTAATGCAGTCATTCTGTCTTCTGTTTCAAGACTTACAGCTACTTCCTCAAAATCAATCTCAACATATTTAGCAACCACATCAAGTATTTCTTTTCTCATCTTATCCAAAAGATCAGTTGTTAACGAGCTCATATCAACTCTGTCATGAGCTAAAACTAATTGCAATCTTTCTCTTGCCGTATTGGCACTGGCCGTTTCTCTGCCTAGCAATTTGTTTATAAGGTCTCTGAGAGTCATCATTTTTAAAAAATCTTTGTTTGCATTAATCTCACGAATTTATCTTTAAGGCTTTTCCCTTCATTCTTTGGATCGATAATTGGAATATCTTTTCCTATAAGCCTTTGAGATACATTTAAATAGCATTTTTTAGCAGGAGATTTACTTTCAGAAAGAGTAAGAGGTTCTCCTCTGTTAGTACTTATTATTA
Source organism: Prochlorococcus sp. AG-686-M10 (assembly GCA_003210275.1). Lineage (GTDB taxonomy): Bacteria > Cyanobacteriota > Cyanobacteriia > PCC-6307 > Cyanobiaceae > Prochlorococcus_A. The sequence goes on along the minus strand of QCVU01000046.1, from coordinate 6,885 downwards.
CTTGTTCATCCTCTAAAACAATACCCAATAAGGGCAATGAAAGGATATTTTGAACATCTTCTATAGAGAGCATTTCTTGATTAGCCATCATATTAGGGCGAACTCTATTAATTACTAGCTGTATTGGATTTATATCAGAAGTATTTAAAATCCCTATAACTCTGTCTGCATCACGAACTGCAGATAATTCAGGATTTGTAACTACTATTGCTTCTTTGCAAGCTGAAAGAGCATTTTTAAAACCATCTTCAACTCCCGCAGGACAATCTACCAATACGTAATCAAACTTCTCACTAAGTAATTTACTAATTTGTTTCATATCTTCAGGCTTCATCCAATCCAGCATCCTAGGATCACCAGCTGGTAATAGAGCTAAATTAGGCTCCTTTTTGTGTCTAACTAATGCTTGATCAAGACGACAATTCTTATCGAGTACATCTTGAGCTGTATAAATAATGCGATTTTCTAGACCTAAGAGAAGATCTAAATTCCTTAATCCAAAATCAGCATCTAGCACGGCTGTGGAAGCCCCACTATTGGCTAAGGCAATGCCAAGGTTAGCAGTTAGGGTAGTTTTACCAACCCCGCCTTTACCAGAACAGATTAAGATAGTGCGAGTATTCTTCGACACAAAAAATAAATAATTTTATAAATAATAAGCTAGATTTAAAAGGTAAAATTTTAGAAAAGTTAAGTAATTCTTAAATTTACTATTTTCTAATTAATTTATTTCAAAATATTTATTTATAACAATCTGTTATTTAGAAGATAAGGTTTGATAACTATTTTATTATCTTCCAAAATTGCAACTTCGGGATATTTATCCTTGGGCTTGTCTTTTGGACCTATAGCTACAATTCCGCAGATTCTTAGTTGTAAAGGGTTTAAATAAAGTGATGCAATAGAAGCATTTTTATTTCCATTTTTACCGGCGAATGCGATACCAAATAATTTCCCCCACACATAAACGTTATTATTTGCCGAAATAATAGCTCCCGGATTAACGTCACCCATAATAAAAAGATCACCATTTGAAGATATTCGATCCCCAGATCTAACTGTCCCTTTGTGAAGTATGTCCTTTTTTAGAGATAAAGGACCTGGAGGTGATTGATTTTTAAGGTCTTTGATATTTAAAAAAGTTGAGTTGATTTTTAACGACTTTCCACTTAAGACTGTTTCTCTATTCCTTGAATAAATATTTGAAAACTTAATATTATATTTTTCAAGGATAAGTTTTAATTTTTCTAATTCCCATGAATTAATTTCTTCATTTTCTGTAATTAGAGTTGCTGCAGCTGCGGTTTCGATTTCAATTAATTTGTCGCAAAAATTTTGATAAAGCTCAAATTTTTTGAATGAAAATGATTTTATAAATTCATTAGCAATACTTCTTAAAATTAATTTCATTTATACATTAGCTCTTTCTATTGCGATCTTATCGTCGATGTCTTTTCTGAACTCACTTGGATAAATAATTAGTGAAGTATTCTTTGAAGACATCAATGTATTAATTAATTCTGATTGATTTTCCAATAGGTTTTGATATGTTCCATCCCATATTCTCAGGGAATTATCAGACTTAAAACCTTTAAAGGATCTTTCTTTAATACCGCAAAACAAGTCTAAATCATAATTATTTACTTTACATTTTTTTCTCGCAAAAGCTAGGATCTCTAATCTTTTTAATTTTGAGAGGAAACTTATATCTGATGCTTTTAGTAAGTTTCTATCAATAAACATTTTACAAAGAGTCTCTAAAGGTTCAAAAGATTCATTTTTCCATTTCATTAAATGGTAATAAAAGACTATGTCGTCATTCGCAAGGAAGTCCTTAATCTCAAGTTGGTTTGGAGAAAATATCCATCTGCGCATGCTTTCATCTATCCATAAGTCTTTTCTTGTAGAGTTTTTTTTGATAATTTGAATAATTTTTTCTAAAATCCAAGTAGAAATCTCATTGATTCTGTGGTTATAAATAGTTCTATACATAATGTTCCTTAGAACTAAAAAATGCTCAATAGCTATTACTCCTTTTGGTTTGATTGCGATATTTCCATCAGGAGAAAAAGTAAGAGCTGAAATAATTCTTTCTAAGTCGACTAATCCATATTTTGTTCCAGTGTTGTAACTATCACGAAGCAAATAATCAAGTCGATCACAATCTATTTCACTACTAATTAATGTTTTTAAAGGTCTAGAGAATAGATTTTTAGTTGTAAATAATTCTCCAATTTGATTAGGTAAATCGGTTCCAAAACTCTTAAGAATTGAAGAGATCGGTGAATAGTTCTTAACTAAATTTTTAGACCATAACTCATGATCATGAGCAAATATAACCTCACTCGTATGACTTAAGGGACCATGGCCCAAATCATGTAAAAGAGCAGCACCAAAGAGTATAAATTTATTTTGTCTAAACTCGGGCTTTATCTCTATAAGTTTTCTATAAATCTTTCTCGCAACGCAAAATACGCCAATTGAGTGCGTGAATCTGCTTGACTCTGCTCCATGGAAAAGAAGAGAGGCTGCACCTAATTGTTTTATCCTTCTCAACCTCTGAAATGCCAAAGTATCAATTAGTTGCATAATCATTAATTCTTCTGGTTTGTCTGAATCAATAATTATTTCTTTATGTATTGGATCATGAAAAATTCTTTTATTGTTCATGATTGGGGCGTTTTCTATAGATAAAAAATCTTTTTTTAATTTTCAATGTCTTTGTTTTCTAATTCATTTACTTTTTCTTCGACTTCATTTTCATCAAACAAAGCGTTTAAGTATATCTCTGCATTTTTTACCCATTTATCCTCAGAATTTCCGTAGTCCCTAGCCTCGGGGAGATCTAAAATTTTATCAGGAGTAATTCCCTTACCCTGAATATTATTACCCTGAGGTGTTAAATAACTAGCAACAGTAATAGCAATACCACTATCTTCACCTAAACTTTTCAAAGACTGAATAAGTCCTTTCCCATAAGTTTGTTCACCCATTAAAGTTGATCTCATATTATCTTGCAGGGAACCTGCAAGGATCTCACTTGCGCTTGCAGTCCCTTTATTTACTAAAGTTACCATCGGGCCATCAAAAAAGGTATTTTTCTGAGAAATTATTGCATCCTTAATGCCATTTCTATCTTTTGTTTCTACTATTGGTTGTTCGCTGAGCAATGAATCTGCTACTGCGATTCCAGAACTTACTAACCCGCCAGAGTTGTTTCTTAAATCAAGTATTATGCCCTCAACTTCTTTATCTTTGAGTTCCTGCAGAGCCTCTTCAATTTTTTTTGGAACACTTTCACTAAATTGAGTTATTCTTAAATATCCAATGGTATGAGAGTCATCTCTCAATCTCTTTGTTCTTACTGGTCTAAGGTCAACTGATCTTCTTTCTAAATCGATTTCTCTAGTCTCATCAGACATTGATTTAATTTGAACAAGAACCTTTGTTCCAGATTCTCCTCTAAGTTTTGATGCAGTATTTGCGAGACCTAACTCGGAACAAGATATTCCATCTACCTTATCTATTTTATCTCCACTAATTATCCCTGCTTCTTCGGCAGGGGATCCTGCCAATGTTGAAATAACTTTGATTTCTTTAGTCATTTCATCTTCACCCAATTGAAGTCCTACGCCATTTATTTCGCTTCCAAAATTGCTTGTTTTCAGAAGTTCATAATCTTTTGGCCTTAATATTCTTGTAAAAGGATCTTCAAGAGGTTTTAACATATCTTCAATTGCAGAATAAGCCTCATCACTTGTTTCAATTTGTTTCTGTAATGTTTTTTGTCTAATCTTCTTCCATTGGATTTCATCAAGCCTTTCTGGATCATAATATCCCTCATTTACTAATGTCCAAGCGTCAAGTACAAATTGCTTGCTATCACTAAGCGCATTAACGCTTGGAATATACAAAAAATTGGTAGAAAAAATGCAGATCATCATGATTATGACCCATTTTTTGAATATTAAAAATTTGTTAAAAGATGAATTCATTGGGTTAAGTGTTAACACCAAGTAAGTGAATTTTAAGTAAGCTTTTCATATCAAAGCTATTTTTTTTTTGGATGTCTGATTCCTCTTCTGTTTATGACTGGTTTCAAGAGAGACTTGAAATCCAAGACATAACTGACGACGTAACTTCCAAGTACGTACCCCCTCACGTAAATATTTTTTACTGTTTAGGAGGCATAACTTTAGTATGCTTCTTAATTCAATTTGCAACAGGTTTTGCAATGACTTTTTATTATAAGCCGACCGTTACCCAAGCTTATAATTCTGTTAGCTACTTAATGACTGATGTTAGTTTTGGTTGGTTAATCAGATCTGTTCATAGATGGAGTGCGTCTATGATGGTATTGATGTTAATCCTTCATGTGTTTAGGGTATACCTTACTGGAGGATTTAAAAGACCAAGAGAATTAACGTGGGTAACAGGAGTTGTTATGGCTGTTATAACTGTTGCTTTCGGAGTAACTGGTTATTCACTTCCCTGGGACCAAGTTGGATACTGGGCAGTTAAGATAGTTTCAGGTGTGCCTGCCGCAATACCGATTATTGGCGATTTTATGGTTGAACTTCTTCGAGGAGGAGAAAGTGTTGGTCAATCTACTCTAACTAGATTTTATAGCCTCCATACTTTTGTTCTACCATGGTCTTTAGCTGTATTCATGCTTATGCATTTTCTTATGATTCGTAAACAAGGTATTTCAGGGCCGTTATAAACCCTTATAATTTTAAATATTGAACTCTTTGAATTATTTAATATGTCTACTTTAAAAAAACCTGATTTATCTGATCCAAAATTAAGAGCTAAGTTAGCTAAAGGTATGGGCCATAATTATTATGGTGAGCCTGCTTGGCCAAATGATCTTTTATATATTTTCCCAGTTGTAATACTTGGAACTATTGCTTGCGTAGTTGGCCTTGCTGTCTTAGACCCAGCGATGTTGGGAGACAAGGCAAATCCATTTGCCACTCCTTTAGAAATTTTACCTGAATGGTATCTCTATCCTGTATTTCAGATTCTGAGAGTTGTTCCCAATAAGCTACTTGGAATTGCTCTTCAAACATTAATTCCTCTTGGGTTAATGATTTTGCCCTTTATTGAAAATGTAAATAAATTCTCTAATCCTTTTAGAAGGCCAGTTGCGATGTCAGTCTTTCTTTTTGGAACTTTTTTAACTATTTATTTAGGAATTGGTGCTTGCTTACCTATAGATAAATCTCTTACTTTGGGATTATTTTAAGGTCTTCAAATATTGAACATGTCTAAGTCATTATTATCTTCTCTTAGAAAGTGATGCATCAATAAAAATCCAACTATTGTCCATGTCTGATAAGTTCTTGACTGCTGTCCAACCCATGTACCAGTAGGTCCATCAAAATATTCTGCCCACTCTTGTCTTGGTAATTGATTAAGTTGACACCAATAAGATTCTTCTATCAAAGATCTCATCTCTTCCATTAAAATTACATCCTCAGTAGGAAATCTTTTTTGATGTAAAAGAACAGAGGCTCCAAAATACCAAAGTAAACTTGGCCAATGCCCCCCGTTGTGATAACTCCAAGGCCAGTTTTTAGGATCTGATCCTGTTTTATTCTGCCACTCCTCTACGTCCATGTGAGGGTGACATATTCTCATAGGCATTTGTGCCATAAGATGTTGTCTGTTGTGTAGCACTAGCCTAAAAAGTGCTCTTTGCTCTGCAGATGGGAGAATTCCAAACATGCATGCTAAAGAGTTCCCTAAGCTGTAGAATCTAAAGTCAGGTCTCCCCGTCCTAATGTTGCCTATTAAATATCCACCTCTATTCTCTAGCCAGTCTTGAAGCCATGAAGGTACTACCTGAGGTTGAACATTAAATTCATTAAAATGTTGATCATCGCCGTATTGTTCTGTTGGCCTTCTTCTTAAAATTTGCATTGTTTGGCTTGTAACCCAATAATGTTTTAAAAGAAAACTTTTTAAATCCTCAACCCATTGACTGGTAAGAATAAGTCTTTGGTCTAACAATCTACTAACGTGATCTTCACGGCTTAATTCCATCAGATTTATACAACTTTTTAAACATCCATGAAGTAATACCTCTACTTCCAAAGGTGCGCCCCATACATCCATTGGTCTATCAATCATAAATGCACAGTCTGGAACGAAAAGAACAGGTGTTCCCTCAAATGTTGGATGTAAAACTAAATCTAGTAAAAGTTGAATCCCTCTCTGCACACTTTGGCTTTTACCAAATGAATGATCACCACTCTTATTGACATAAAACCAGCATAATATTGGCCACCATAAACTTGCATCAGCAGAAGTAATTCTTCCTATTGATCTCTGACCATAGTCGCCAATTAATTTTCCTTTCTCTTCTACAAAACTTGTAGGGAATACGCCCCTTGTTTGATAATTAGTGCTTTGCAGTTCAAGACATACCTTCAAAAACTTTTTTACAATATTGTATCTTTTTTGGGTAATGAGATAAATCATTACTGGAACATTATCTCTTAGAAAAATTTCGCCGTAATTTAACTTGATGTTTTTTGTAGGGTGTTCTAGTGCGGCAACACTGCCAACCAACTCCCCTGAAATTTCAACTAAGGTCTTTTCAAAGTGTTCTTTTGCATTTGTTACAATTTTGTCTTCATCAGAACTTGGACGAACTCTTAAATTTTTTTGACTAAATCTTTCTGCCATTTCAGTTGAATCCCTTTATTTAAGCCTAGTTCTTTAAATGGACTTTGAACAAAATAAAAATTAATAAAAGATTTTTTGTATAAAAGGTTGCAAAATTACAGTCGGATGGTTTAGTATTTTCTTCTGGGCAAAAATAATTTTTTTGCAACGTTCAGACTATTATCTTAAATTTAATTTTTGGTATACGAATGA
>QCVU01000045.1 GCA_003210275.1 Prochlorococcus sp. AG-686-M10 | reverse complement strand
AGGAGGATTTAGCGGATTCTCAGGTTCACAATAAGTAGATTGTTCATTCATCGTTCTTAAATCTGGTCTTTTCTTTCTCAAGAAATATAGTTCTTCAATAGAAAAATAATCTGAAGGTTTGACATGATCTATTTCCAGATTTATAGAAAATATAGTTTGGTTAACTATCCAGGATTAAACCTGAATGAAGCTCTAAAAGAAATTGAGCAATGCATTCTAGAGTTTACAAATCTGTAGGATAAAGAAAGTAAAGAAAATCCTACTAATTATTCTTATTTAATATATTGCGACTGAAACCCATTACTTTTTCACAAAGAAAAACTAGTATTTATTATTTAAAAAATAATTTATCTAATAGTCATTATCAGCAACACATATGCCCAAACAACGTATCCCATTCGAGGACGTCCTTTTACAGTGATTACACAAAATCTTTTCTTTATCTAGAGAAACTCGAGATTCTTTTTTGGTTTTATCACTTATCAAATTAAAGCTTAGCTCATAGGTTTCCATTATGATTTTTTTTGCTTGAATCGATACTAACAACAAAAGAAGGGTTAGCGTTTGAAGAGGGTATATCCATAATCTTTACAGATTCTTTTGGTTCATCAATAACTTCACTTTCCTTTGGATTCTCATCTACAGCACAAGCATCAAGGGCTTCTCTAAGGAGGGAATCAAAAGTTGCCCCAGGTAATCTATGTCTTGCAACCTCGAGAAAAGTTCTTGGTAATGATTCAGAAGCAGCATCTCTTAACGCAGGATTATTCTTTCTATGATCTTGTTCTTCTTCAATTGATTTGATAAATCTCATTGTTACATCTTTTTTAGTAGATGCTTTTATCAAAGTATCATTTTCAGAATTTGTAGAATTTGAATCATTCTCAAGATCACTTAGCCTTTTCTCAAGACTATTTAAAACCTCATTAGCTTCTTTACTTATGTGAGATAATTGTCCGTCTGATAAATTTGGCAAATCAGCAACAAAAACCTTTCCATGATCTCTTAAAGTTAAAAAAGTTGGTCGGGGACCTTGATTTTGGCGCCCATTAAAATCTGAATTATTACCTATTGGTCTTTTAGGAGGTGTTGGTCCAGCGGAACTACGTCTACGTGTAATTCTTTGATTATTTTCAAAGGGCATTGAATTAAAGTTAAGTCTACTTACTTAAATTTCCGATATAACTCGGCAGTATTTTTATTATATTACACCTAACTTTTTTCATTTGTGAAGATAAATTTAATTTGTAATTTCTCAATAAAATTTTATTTAAGCAATTTAAATTATTATTGCAGGCAAAAATTTATTCTCTTTTGAATTATCTTTCTTCAAAACCTTCCCTAAGACCCAACTTGATATTTCGTTGGCATCACAAATCTTTAAAATCTCATCCTTATGTTTCTTATCAATTATTAAACAAAACCCAACCCCTAAATTAAAGGTATTCCAAAAATCTTGTTCAGGAATCTGACCAACATCCTTTAAAAACTCAAATAAATCAGGAATTTCCCAAGATTTTGTATCTATATAAGGTATAAAATCAGAAGGCATACACCTCGGTAAATTTTCAGGAATCCCTCCTCCAGTGATATGAGACATGCCCTTTATTTCAATATTCTGAGATAAAATTTTGTTTACAATTTTAAAATATATTTTTGTAGGTTTCAATAATTGATCATAAAAATCTAAGTGGTACTTCTTTTCAAATTGTTTCTCAATTTGATTATTATTTTCAATTATTTTTCTAACTAAGCTAAATCCGTTACTATGAATTCCGTTACTTTGTAAAGCGATTATCAAATCATTTTCACATATTTTTTTGCCATTAATTAATTTTTCTTCGTCAACTATTCCAACACAAAACCCTGCCAAATCATACTTATTCTTTGAGTAAAATCCTGGCATCTCTGCAGTTTCTCCTCCAAGTAAAGAACAATTATTTTCTCCGCAACTATAAGCAATACCTTTAACTACCTCTAATAATTGATTTTTGTCAAGTTTGCCCGTAGCGATATAATCAAGAAAAAATAGTGGTTTTGCCCCTGTTGTAATGATATCGTTCATACACATTGCTACTAAATCAATACCTACTTCAAAATGAAATTGTTTGTTTTGTGCTAATTCCAATTTTGTTCCAACACCGTCAGTCCCTGATACTAAGACAGGTTTTTTTAAACCTTCAAGGGGTATTTTAAATAGACCTCCAAACCCTCCAATCCCCTCAATGACATTAGAGGAATGAGTTGAATCAACAGCTTGTTTGATTTCTGAGACAAATTCTCTCCCAGCTTCTATATCGACTCCTGATGTTTTGTAATCCATAAAATAAAAATGATAGACTTCACCTATATAGATATTCCTCCGTAGATTACTTTTGTCCAGTAATTATTTATTAAATAGATTTATTTTTTAAAACAAAGTGAACAAGATAATAAGAAAAACAGAAGACCTTGAACAATGGCGACTAAGTCTCGAAGGTGATATTAACTTCGTCCCAACCATGGGAAACCTTCATGATGGTCATGAAAAATTAATATCAGTTGCAAAAAGTTCAACTTGTAATATCAACTTAGTAAGTATTTTTGTTAATCCACTTCAATTTGAAAGCAAAGAAGACCTTAATAGCTACCCTAAAACTGTTGATAAAGATATTGAAATTGCTTTTTCCAATGGAGCAGATGCAGTTTTTATTCCAAATACAATTGATATCTATCCCAAAAATAATAAATGCATAAGTTATTTGAAAGCTTCTAAAGAATTATCGTCAGCTTTATGTGGACTTACAAGAGTGGGTCATTTTGATGGGGTTTGCACTGTTGTTTATAGATTACTAAAACTTATACAACCTAAAAATCTTTATTTAGGAGAAAAAGACTGGCAGCAACTATTAATCATAAAAAACCTTATAGAAGAAAAAAAATTCAATATCAATATTATCTCTGTTCCTACTCAAAGAGATTCTGATGGGGTCCCATTTAGTTCGCGTAATAAGCTTTTATCTAAAAATGAAAGGGAAATTGTCAAATTATTCTCAAATGAACTAAGTCATGCAAAAACATGTTTTAAAAAGGATAAAAAAATTGACTTAAAACAACTAACCAAAAAACTCGAATCAAAGAATATTTCAATTGAATATTTAGAACATTTACATCCGTATAGTTTGAAAAAAGTTCAAGCAGTAGATAATATTTCAATTTTAGCTGGTGCGATAAAATGTGGAAAGATAAGATTAATTGATCACGTTTTTCTTATGAAAAGAAAACCAATTATTGCAATTGATGGGCCAGCAGGCTCAGGGAAAAGTACTATAACAAAGTTAATTGCAAAGGAGTTAAATCTTTTATATCTAGATACTGGAGCAATGTATAGAGCAATAAGTTGGCTATTTAAAAAAGAAAAGATTGATTATGATAAAGAGCCAGAATTAGAAAAAATTCTTAATGATATTTCTATTATTTTTAAGTCAAATTCTCTTTCTCAGCAAGATGTATTTATAAATAATTTTTGTGTAACTGAAGCAATTCGTTCACAAGAAATAAGTTCTATTGTTTCTAAAATTTCATCGATAAAAAAAGTTAGAGAATTTTTGGTTAATGAGCAAAGAAAAATTGGCCAGTCTGGAGGCTTAGTTGCTGAAGGGAGAGATATAGGAACAACAGTTTTTCCCGATGCAGAACTTAAAATATTCTTAACTGCTAGTATTAACGAAAGAGCTAAAAGAAGAAAATCAGATTTAGAACTGAGAGGTACTGAAGAAATAGACTTCAATCAATTAAGAGAACTTATAAGAAAAAGAGATTTTGAGGACTCAACAAGAAAAATTTCTCCTCTCAAAAAAGCAAAGGATGCAATTGAAATCCTTACTGACGGGTATTCAATTAATGAAGTGGTAGAAGAAATTATTAACATCTACAATCTAAATATTCCTAAAGAGATTCAACTCGAATAAATTAACAAATAGTATCTAAAAAACCACTTACAGAGTCTTCTAAAATATCAAGGACATTATCAAATCCCTCATCTCCTCCAAAGTAAGGATCCGGGACTTCTATCTCTTGAAAAATCGATCTGAAATTTTGTATCTTTTTTATTGATGCAAAATCAGATAATGGTATTCGAGATTTCAGGTCAATAATATTTTCATAATTCGAGTCATCCATAGCAACTATATAGTTAAATTTTTCAAAATCATTAAAATTTATTTGTCTAGCTCTACTTAAGATTTCTACCCCCCTTTTTTGTGACGCTATTCTCATTCTAGTATCAGCCTTCTTCCCTATATGCCAACTGCCAGTCCCTGCAGAATCGACAATAAAACAATCATTTAATCCTTTTTTACTAATTAAATCTAGAAATATAGCTTCGGCAGCAGGAGACCTGCAAATATTACCTAAACATACAAAAAGAACTGATTGTTTTTTCATCTAATTTAAAATATCCAAAATTATAAAACTTTATTAGTAGAAAATAATAATTTATTAATTAAGGATTCAGTAAAATCCTTACCAAATAAACTTGATAACATTGGCCTTGCTGGATCCTTATCCCTTCTGTAGTTCAAATAATCATTTTGACCATTAATTAACTCATGTTGTAAACCTTGCCCAACTTTCTCACTTTCAAAAAGAGTTTTTAGATATAGATTCAAATATTCTTTGAATGAATCATAAAGCTGATTTTCTATTAAAATATCACTATCTTGTTGCTTTGGTAATCTAGACCATATCAATCCTGGAGAAAAAAATCTTGCTACATCTTCAGACATTTTTTCAGCTACAGGAAGAGATGAATGACAAGATTTTTTAAGTTTTATAAGTTGTTCTAGTAATTCAGAATTAAACTGATTTTCTACTTTTAAAGATGGTTGAAAATCTAAAACTAATAAATGACTAGTGGGTAAAGAAACAAAATCTACGCCTAGGAATGGAATATTATAGGTGGTATTTGGAATAATTAAAAAATTCAAAACAGAATAATTTGGACTATTAATACATACAGCTCTTGCGAAGTTAATTCTTTTCTGATGAGTTGCTGCCCATGTGAAAAGATTTATATTATTTTTTAATTTTTTTGAACCATAGGTAGACTCTTTATAAGAAAAATCAGAGGGTATTTTGTATTCGACGCAATGATATTTGGCTAACTGAGAAATTAAGAATTTTATAAATTTAGCCCATCGCCATTGCTGGCTATAAAAAATAGTATTTTGAATTAGCATTTATTCTAGTGGGTTATGATTTAAGGTAAAAAGAAAATTATTAATGAAATTTTCAGTCCAAGTTTCACCAAAAAATGTTTTAAATAACTTGTCAGCAGGATCTTTTTCAGCACTGTATTTATCGTAATCTATGTGATGTTTGTTTATTTGTTCAAAAGTTAAAAATTGATTATTTTGATGTAGTTTAGTAATTATTAAATAATTACTAACAAAGGAACAAAAAATATTATTTAAATCGTTATCAAGATTTAATTTATTACCTCTACAAATCATTACCCATGGCGAAAAATATTTTTTTGAATCATATATATTTTTCATTTTGTTATTGTCAAATACAGAATACTGGTTTTTTATAAAATCTAAACTTGAGCAATATTTCTGAAGGTATGTTTTTTCCTGAATTAACGGTTGATAATCAAAAATAGCTAGTAATTTTTGAGAAGTTCCAAACCATAAAATATCAGCACCTAATATAGGAAACTCACTTTTGAAATTTGGATAAGCAACAGTATTAAAAACCTGGATCTTATCTCCTCCATCTAATTTAGTAATTCTCCACTTTCTATATTGTGGGGATTCAAAAAGCCAATTTTTAATAATATATTTCGAGTCTTTATTATGATATTCTTTGAATTCTTTTGATATTTCTAATTCTTTACCATCCAAATTTTCAATATTAGTCTTCACAAAATTTTTTAATGATTCAAACATAAATATTAAGTTTCTGTACTCCCCTTCCTAACTTTCTTTGTAAGGTAATTAAATACAATCTTTCCTAATACAGCTATTAAGTTACCTTCAAGTTCCTTAAACATTTTCATATTATAAGTAAAAGCTTGATTAGCTTCATCAATTATTTGATCAGCGATATTTTGATTTATTGGGAGTTGATTAAGAGTTTTAGAATATTCTTCTTTGAATTTTTTTTCATCATCAATATTTTCAAATTCATAAAAGTTTAACCCATTATTTCCATCTAAATTTAAAGCTTTTTTTGCTATTTTTTTTAAAATTTGGCCACCAGATAAATCTCCTATATAGCGGGTATAGTGATGGCCAACCAATAATTCAGGAGAATTTTTTGCCACCAAGTGAATTCTGTTGACATATTCTTTCGCCGATTTAGAAATATTAATTTCATTCTGCCAATTCTCCCCAAAATAAAATTTAAGATCATTTTCAAGTGTTTCTTTTCTAAAAAGTGATTTAAAGCCTATAGGTTTTATTACAGGATGTTCCTCTTGAACCAATCTTTCAATTTCCTCTTCCATAGCTTCATAAACAAAATATAAATCACTTATCAGTTTTCTATATGATTTTTTTTCAACAACACCTTTCAAAAAACAAGCTACAAAGCCAGTATTTTCTGCCATAGTATGGGATTTTTTTGTCCCTTCCTTTAATTGTCCCGCTAGAGCAACTGCCATTTATGTATTTTCAAAATTGTATATATGTTTAATCTACAAGGAAAATATATAAAACAGCTAATTTTTGTTACCAGTGGATGTTGTAGAGAATAAATTGTAAAGTTCTTTACAAACTAAAAAAAGATTATCCTTTTGTTCCTTCTGAGGTAAATGAGTCCCCGTCATCTCCCACTCCCCAATAGTAGCTACTCTCCATCTTTCAGCAGGAATTATCATTCCTCGCATTACTATTCCTAACAACTTAGGTACTCCATTTTGACAATTATTTTCAATTCTCAACTGAAGTAAAATTGCTCTACATTCTATACTTGGACTCCAACCTGGAAAATGGAAAGAAAAATCAAGTGTATCAAACCAATCTTTATCATTTGATTTATCCCAAGGACTAAAATTAACATTCGCATCTGGGAAATATTTACGAAACAATGTAGCAGTAGTAGCTACCTTATTAGCTATTTCAAAATTGCTAACATTTGAACTTGCATTCATAAGCGATATTAACCTTTGATTGAAATTGACATAATTTCTTCAGCCTTGCTTATTTAATTCTTTTTCTTTTAACAAAGATGTTGAAATGCTGATTAATAAACTATTATCTATTCACATTTGAATAATTAATTTCTAGTTTTTAAAGAATATCCTTAATTTCAATTTAAGATACCAAAATACTAAACTAATTGACTTTTTTACTATTCAATCAAGTGCTATGCCTAAATTTGAAAAATTAAATTCGCCGTTAGAAGGAGAGTTAATTACTTTTAATCAAGGTAAGCCTATTGTTCCTAATAATCCCATTGTCCCTTACATAAGAGGTGACGGTACTGGGGTAGATATTTGGCCAGCTACTCAACTTGTTCTTGATGAAGCAATAAAAAAAAGTTATGGAGATGAACGAAAAATAAATTGGTTTAAGGTATATGCTGGGGATGAAGCTTGTGACATATATGGTACTTACAACTATTTACCCCAAGATACTATAGAAGCCATAAGACACTTTGGAATTGCAATTAAAGGCCCATTAACAACTCCTGTAGGAGGGGGAATTAGATCTTTAAATGTCGCATTAAGGCAAATTTTTGACTTATATAGTTGTGTTAGACCTTGTAAATACTACTCAGGCACTCCTAGTCCTCATAAAAACCCACAAAATCTAGACGTAATCGTTTATAGAGAAAATACAGAAGATATTTATATGGGTATTGAATGGGAAGCCGATGATCATACTTGTATTGATTTAATTAATCATCTAAATAATGTTGTAATTCCAAATAGTAAAAATTTAAAGAATAGAAACATACCAGACGGTTCAGGTATTGGGATAAAACCTGTAAGTAAGTTAGGAAGTCAAAGGCATATTAGAAAGGCCCTAGAACATGCAAAAAGATTATCAGGGAATAAAAAGCATGTAACTCTAGTTCACAAAGGCAATATCATGAAATATACAGAAGGTGCCTTTAGAGATTGGGGATATGAATTAGCAGTTAATGAATTCAGATCAGACTGCGTAACGGAAAGAGAAAGCTGGATTTTAGACAATACTCACAAAAATCCAGAAATTACAATCGAAAATAATGCCAGAAAGATAGAGCCAGGCTATGACAAGCTAACAAGTAATAAAAAAGCATTTATTTGCGAAGAAATAAAAGAAGTCATAACCTCAATATCGAATTCTCATGGAGATAATAAATGGAAAGAACTCATTATGGTTGATGATCGAATAGCAGACAGTATTTTTCAACAAATTCAAACAAGGCCTCAAGAATATTCTATTCTTGCGACCTTGAACTTAAACGGAGATTATATTTCTGATGCCGCTGCTGCAATTGTGGGAGGCTTAGGTATGGCTCCAGGAGCTAATATTGGAGATCATTCCGCAATTTTCGAGGCAACACATGGAACAGCTCCAAAACATGCAGGATTAAACAAAATTAATCCGGGTTCGGTAATTCTTAGTGGAGTAATGATGCTTGAATATTTTGGTTGGAATGAAGCAGCGAATCTTGTAACTTCTGGAATTAGTAAAGCTATTGAAGAAAAAAAAGTCACCTATGATCTAGCACGCTTAATGGAACCAAATGTAGCGCCACTATCCTGCAGTGGTTTTGCTGAAGCAATTGTCTCAAATTTTTAATTGGAAAAATTTTTTTTATTTTCTAAAATACTCCATACTTTTACTAATGAATCTTGGTTTCCAATATTTCCAGGAAATGTCACGATTGGAAGATTCTCATCATTTTCAAGTTTAAAAGTAACTAGAGAAACCCCAGTAATTATTTGTCCTTGCAAATAAACATAATTGGCTTTAAATCCATTACTAAGTATTACATTTGAAGTTATTCCCCCTTTAGAGACTAAATACCCTATTTCATTTTTTAAATCTGAAACTATTTCAGAAATAAAATGGGCAAGAGAATTATAAAAATTTACTTGCTCATAATTGTTATCTAGAGAAAATTCTTTTCTTGAGGTAAATAATACGGGAGTATTTTCTTGCTTTAATATAGATCTAATTTGTGTTAAAAAAATTTTTTTAAACAAAACCAATTGATTCTGATTATTTTTTAATTTAGAAATTCTGAAAAATTCAAAAACATCCAATTCTATTGGTATACAATCACTTATTTCTAAGAATTCTTTTAGTTGAATTGTTGAAAGTTCAATATAAGATCCAATTACTAAAAATCCTGGAAGAAATTTCTTTTCACGATTTTTTCTTCTAAGAATTGAGTAAAAAAATGGTTCTTGAGAATTATCTTTTACAGCAGAAACTGA
>QCVU01000044.1 GCA_003210275.1 Prochlorococcus sp. AG-686-M10 | reverse complement strand
TTATGAGCATGGTGATCCTCGTATTGGAGAGCACAAAGAATGGGGTACTTTAATATTTAATTACAGTAGAAATGAAGTAAGAAATTTTCTAGTAGCAAATCTTGTTTATTGGTTTGAGGAATTCCATATTGATGGCATAAGAGTAGATGCTGTAGCTTCTATGCTATACAGAGACTATTTACGTCCAAATGGAGAGTGGATTCCTAATGAAAATGGTGGTAATGAAAATTTAGAAGCTGTTAAATTTCTCCAGCAAGCAAATCATGTCCTTTTTCAACATTTCCCTGGAGCTCTATCTATAGCTGAAGAATCCACAACTTGGCCAATGGTTACTGAGCCCACAAATGTAGGGGGACTAGGTTTCAATTTAAAATGGAACATGGGGTGGATGCATGATATGCTCGATTACTTTGAAATAGACCCTTGGTTCAGACAATTCCATCAAAATAGTGTGACCTTTTCAATAACTTATAATTATACCGAAAATTTTATGCTTGCCCTTAGCCATGATGAAGTTGTTCATGGAAAAAGTCATCTTTTACATAAAATGCCCGGAGATGATTGGAAAAAATTTGCAAATACAAGAGCTCTTCTAACATATATGTGGACACATCCTGGTAAAAAAACAATTTTTATGGGAATGGAATTTGGACAGAGGCAAGAATGGAATGTTTGGGATGATCTTCAATGGGAACTCTTAGAATTTGAACCTCATAAAGGTATTAGGAACTTGATTGATGACTTAAATAAACTTTACAAAAATGAGCCTTCTCTATGGAAAAATGACTTTGATCCTTACGGATTCCAATGGATAGATTGCGATGACACGTCTAATTCAGTTATAAGTTTCATGAGAAGGGAAAGTGATAGTAATGAATGGCTTGTAATAGTTGCAAACTTTACGCCGAAATTTCATGAATCATATAAAATTGGCGTTCCAATGGAGGGATTTCTAATAAAAAATTATAAAGAAGATAATTACAAAGGGTTCAAAAAATTTGTATTAGGTCAAAACTTTATTTCAATTGATGATGCGATAAATATTCTTTTAAAGAGAAACGGAATGAATAGATATTTTTCCTTCCCCTTAACAAAAAAAATAATAAAAATATTATTAAGAGTGCTTCCTATTCAAACGACACCTTGGGACAGCTTCAGCATAAAAAAATATGACTTTAACCATGTGCTCATAACCAATCCTGAGACATTAAAGTTAAAAAGTCATGCTAAATCACTCCAAGATGTTCTAAGGCTAGCAAAGTTACCAGGTTGTAATATCAATTAAACTTCTCGCGATTTAGTTCCAAAAACCTTGTAATATGTATATATAGTAAATTTAAATTATGTTACGTTCAATTTTTGCAGGTTTTTTTGCAATAGTCTTAACTCTAGGCCTAGGCATTTCTTCTGTTTCAGCTAAAACTGTTGAAGTTAAACTTGGTACTGACGCTGGAATGTTAGCTTTCGAACCAAGTTCTGTAACTATCAGTGCAGGTGATACTGTTAAATTCATCAATAATAAATTAGCTCCTCATAATGCTGTTTTTGATGGCCATGAAGAGTTAAGTCATGCTGATCTAGCCTTCGCTCCTGGTGAATCTTGGGAAGAAACATTCGACACTGCAGGAACTTTTGACTATTACTGTGAGCCTCACAGAGGTGCAGGGATGGTAGGGAAAGTAATTGTTGAATAAAGTTCCTAATTAATTAAAAAAATATTTATCAAATATTTCGACGATTTTAATTAATCAAAATTATTGATTGGCTTAAATGAAAAATATCTCAAGTGAATTTTCAAATTCTGCTTGGGATATTTTTATTTTTTCCAAGGAAATTGCATATAATAACTTTCAACAAAATGTAGATTCTGAGAATATATTACTTGCACTAATAAAACAAGATATTTTCACCTCTCAAATACTAATAAAAAATTGTGTAAATATTAGAAGGATAGAAACAAAGTTAACCTCTTTATTGAATGCGAAAGCAAAGATGAAGAATAAGCAAAAAACTTTATTTATTGGCGAAACAACACAACAAATTTTCTCAAAAGCAAATGATTTAAGAGTTTCACTTAATGATGTAGTGATATCAACAGAACACTTACTATACGGATTATCTTATGATCTAAACTGCGGTGATTTAGTTTTAAATACAAAAGAAATTCCAGAATTTTTAGAACTTTTAAAAAAGATGAAATCTGAATCCACAATTAATGATAATTTTGAAAGTTCAAATGAAACTTTAGATAAATACGGAATTGATCTCACTAAATCAGCTAGGGATGGCGTCCTTGACCCTGTTATTGGGAGAGATGAAGAAATAAGAAGAACGATCCAAATATTAAGCAGAAGAACAAAAAATAATCCTGTTCTAATAGGAGAGCCAGGCGTAGGGAAAACTGCAATAGTAGAAGGTTTAGCTCAGAGAATCGTTAATGGAGATGTTCCATCTTCATTAAATAGTAGGCAATTAATATCAATCGATATGGGTTCATTATTAGCTGGAGCGAAATACCGAGGTGAATTTGAAGAAAGAATCAAAAATGTTTTAAAAAAAGTTAAAAGTTCTGAAGGTAAGATTATTCTTTTTATAGATGAAATCCATACAGTTGTTGGTGCAGGAGCAAGTGGAGGATCTTTAGATGCCAGTAATCTTTTAAAACCAATGCTCGCAAGGGGGGAATTAAGATGTATAGGTGCTACGACAATAAATGAGCATAAACAAAATATTGAAAAAGATCCTGCGCTTGAAAGGAGATTTCAGAAAATTAAAATTAATGCTCCTTCAGTAGATGATACGATTTCAATACTTAGAGGACTCAGAGAAAAATATGAGGTACATCATAGTGTAAGAATTTCTGATAATGCTCTTGTTGCAGCTGCCAATTTAAGTGAGAGATATATTAATGATAGATTTCTACCAGATAAAGCAATCGATCTAATTGATGAAGCGGCTTCAAGATTAAATATAGTAATAACATCCAAACCAGAAGAAATTGATGAAATTGATAGAAAAGTTTTACAACTAGAAATGGAGAATTTATCCTTAAAAAGGGAATCAGATAATTTTGCCTTAGAAAGGCTTAAAAGAATAAATAATGAGCTTCAAGATCTTAAGATTAGGCAATTTGAATTAAATAATCAATGGAGAAAAGAGAAAGAAGAAATTGATGAGATTAGTAATTTAAAAGAAGAAATTGAATCTACTCAATTAAAAATTGAACAAGCAAAAAGAAGTTTTGATCTAAATAAAGCTGCAGAATTAGAATTTGGAACCCTAATTTCTTTACAAAAAAAATTAAAGACTAAAAGCGACAATTTAGTAGATTCTTTTAAAAATGGTGAAAAGAATCTTTTAAGGCAAGAGGTTAATTTTGATGACATAGCAGAAGTCGTCTCGAAGTGGACTTCTATTCCAGTAAACAATTTAAACCAATCTGAAAAAGAAAAACTTTTAAAACTTGAATTAACTCTAAAAGAAAAAATTATTGGTCAGAATAATGCTATCTGCGCTGTTTCAGATTCAATTAAGAGATCTAGAACAGGACTAAATGATCCAAATAGACCAATAGCTAGTTTCTTATTTTTAGGATCAACAGGAGTAGGGAAAACGGAACTAAGCAAAGTAATAGCCAAAACAATATTTAACTCAAATTCATCAATTACTAGACTAGACATGTCTGAATATATGGAAAAGCATTCAGTAAGCAAAATTATTGGTGCCCCTCCAGGATATCTAGGTTTTGAATCTGGAGGCCAATTAACCGAATCTGTGAGGAAAAACCCTTACTCTCTAATACTCTTAGATGAAATAGAAAAAGCCCACAAAGATGTTTTAGATATTTTATTACAAGTTCTTGATGATGGGATTATTACCGATGGGCAAGGCAGAACCATTAGTTTTAAAAATTCAATAATTGTTCTTACAAGTAATTTAGGAAGTCAATCTATAAATGATTTATCTATTAGGAACGAAGATAAAAATGAAATTCAAAATATTGTGAATGTTGAATTGAAGAAATTTTTTAAACCAGAATTTTTAAACCGCCTAGATGAAATAATAATATTTCAAAATTTAGAGTTAAATGAATTAAAAGAAATAGCTAAAATACAACTAAAAAATCTAGAAAATAGGCTCATAAAAAAAGACTTAAAATTTCAAATTACCGATGAGGCTATTGACCATTTAGTCAAAAATAGTTTCGATATTAGTTATGGAGCCAGGCCCTTAAGAAGGATTATTCAAAAAGAAATTGAGACAAAAATTGCAAATAATATTCTCAACAACAATTATTTGTATAAAAAAGAGATTTACATTTCCATTAAAGATGGATACATATTTGTAGATTGATATCTTGATTAAAATATTATTTTTAAATTTGAGTAAAAACTTTTAAATAAATTCTAAAACCACTCTGGTAATTTTTCATAACTCGCAGAATTTGATTTGTTTTCTTTTGATTCGGCTTTCCAGCAACATGTTCTTCCTTTATCATTATCCTTTAGGTATTCATTAGCCCATTGCCAAATCATTTCAGAAGAAAATTCCATTCCAACATTGTCCATAATCTTCAAATTTAAAGCTTCTAAGTCATGTAATTCTCTCCAGTAGTTTAATAAAGGATCATCACTATTTACAAGAAATGTATGATCAAAATGTTCTTTAAGCCTTTTTTCGAGAGGTTTCAAATTAGAAAAATCAACGACAAAACCATTTTTGTCCAATTCTTTTGCCGAGAACCAAAAGGTAAATGTTCTTGAATAACCATGAACAAATCTGCAATGTCCATCATGGCGCCATTGCCTATGAGAACAGGGGAAATCTTCATAACTTTTACTGCAAGAAAATTGTGATGAATGAATATCCATTAATAAACTGTTAAAATAGATTTAATAACAACTAAAGAGTAAGAGGCTTAACACATTAAATATAATGGCTTATTCAACCAATTTTTCCATAGAAGAACTTCGTTTTGATAATAATGGATTAATCCCTGCAATAGCGCAAGATTGGCTAGACGGATCCATTCTTATGTTGGCTTGGATGAATAAAGAATCTTTAACAAAAACACTCGAAACAAAAAATGTACATTACTGGAGTCGATCTAGGTCAGAGATATGGAGAAAAGGAGCAACTAGCGGAAGTACCCAATTCCTTAAAGAAATTAGATTTGATTGCGATAATGATGCACTTGTTCTTTCAATAGAACAGAATGGCTCAGGGGCATGCCATACAGGCGAAAAAAGTTGTTTTTTCAATGAAATTGATAGTATTTCAATTAATAAAAAAGAAAAGAAAACAAATCCTTTTTCTAATATTTGCTCAGAGTTATTTAATATTCTTAATGAAAGATCAATTAATCCTCTAGAAAAAAGTTATACCAATCATTTATTAACAAAAGGTAGTAATACTATCTTAAAAAAAATAGGAGAAGAAACTGCCGAATTTATTATGGCCTGCAAAGATAATGATAAAAATGCAATTGCAAATGAAGCTGCTGATATAATTTATCATCTTCAAGTTGCATTGCTGCATAAGGGAGTTCAGTGGAGAGATGTACTAATTATTCTTGAATCAAGAAGAAACAAAAATAATTAAATATACATAATTGGAAACTATAGAATTAATCAAATTAATAAATAATAAATATTAATTAAATATTAATTAATTATTACATGTGTAGCTTATTAGGAAATTAACTATAAGTTAAATACATTAACTAATAGGTGTAAATCGTGAGTTCATTGAGCGATTTTCTTGGAGAAATAGGTCGTCATCAACTTTTGACACCAGAGAAGGAACTCACTATGGGAAGGAAAGTCCAAGAAATGGTTGTACTTATTAATAGATGTCAAATAGCCGGTGGTAAGGGTCCTGATTGTGAATATTCCGAAGATGAAAAAAAGAAAATTAAAATTGGTGAAAAAGCTAAGAATGAAATGATTACAGCTAATCTAAGATTAGTAGTTAATCTTTCAAAAAGATATCAGGGAAAAGGGTTAGAGTTGTTAGATTTAATTCAAGAAGGAACTCTTGGTCTTACGCGAGCTGTAGAGAAATATGACCCTTCAAGGGGGCATAGATTCTCTACTTATGCCTACTGGTGGATAAGGCAGGGATTAAATAGAGCACTCTCAACGCAAAGTAGAACAATAAGAATACCAGTAAACATTAACGAAAAGCTTACTAAATTAAGAGCAGCAAAATCAAAACTAATGCAACTAAAAGGTTTTGCTCCCACCAGCATTGAGTTAGCAAGTGAGATGAAAATTACTAAAGAGGAGATAAATGAACTACTTTCTTGTGAGTTGAGGAGTATTACAGTTAGTCTTCAAGGCACGGTAAAATCTAAGTCGGATCCATCTGAACTTGTTGATATTTTGCCAAGTGATCAAACTCCTCCAATGGAATTAGCAGAACTAGCTGAGAGGACAGCCTCTGCTTGGACATTATTAGATAAGGCTAATCTAACTGAAAAAGAAAGAAAGATTGTAAGCCTAAGATTCGGCTTAGATGGTTCTAATGAATGGAGAACTTTAGCTGAAGTTGCAAGACATATGAGTTGTAGTAGAGAATATTGCAGACAAGTTGTACAAAGAGCCTTGAGAAAGCTTAGGAAAGCAGGAATCCAAAATGGACTAGTTGATAGTGTTAGCTAAAAGTCATTAATTAATCAAATTAAAAAGTATGAATGATAGCTATTACAAAAACAAAGAAAAAATTTATGATGCAGAGGTTTTAGAAAGTTCATCATTAGATGAAAATATCATTATAAAAATCCTCATAAGAGGTGGTAGAACTATTGCAAAACCAGCATTAGAAGTTATAGAAATGGCCCTTGATCCGTTTACTCCAACACAAGTAAGAGTGTCCTTAATGGCCGCACTAGCTTATTTAATAATGCCATTTGATTTATTCCCTGACTTTATGCCTTTAGTAGGTTATAGTGATGATTTTGTTGCTCTCACTGCGGTTTTAAGTATATGGAGTAGATATATGACTCCTTCAATAAGAGCAAGAGCAGAAAGGAAACTTAATAAATTGTTTCCTTTTATTAAATGAGTAAACTATCTCAGCGAGAAGAAAAAGAACTTATATCTTTTATTAAAGATTGGTTGAAATCCCATGGATATACACAAAAAGATCTCGCAAATGAATTAAATATCAAATCAAGCCGAACCTCCGAAATTACCCAAAAAGTTAAAGAATTTTATAAAAAAGGTGGAATTTTCAATATCGTTAAAAATCTCATAAAGATAGAACAAAATTGGCTAAACAATATTAGAGTCAATTCTCAGGAAATAAACGAAGCTCACCCATACAATCAATTAGATATCGACTCCTTAGTAAACCAAATAAAAAAAGACAGTCGTAAATAAAATATTTAAACTAAGCTAGTTATTTTATTTAAAAATTACTTACTTACCTATATTTAAAAATATATTGGAATCATATTTATTGAAAATTGAATTATTTATATATCAATTTTTCCAATAAATAAAATACTTATTTTTACAATTTAAAAATTAATTACCGTCCTAATAAATAAAATTAACTAAGAGATTATCGCTTTTTAAATAATAAAAATTTTATTAAAATGCTTGAATCCATGGATAAATATCAAAATCAATCCATATACCTTCTTGCCAATAAATATCTTTCTCAATTAATTTTTTTAATTCATTTTCATTATTAGCATTAAAAATAGCAAATAAATATTTTGTACATTTAGTAGGTCCTAAAGTAATTAAAATATTTTTATCTTTTAAATCCCTAAGTCTATCAAGATGATTTTTACGAAATGGTTCCCTTTTATTAATTGCATCGTCACAATACTTCCCAAATACTATAAATTTTTCCATCATTAAAAGATAACTAATTGAATTAATATATAATTAATAATTGCACAAATTACACACTAATTGCTATGTTAATTAAGAATAACTTTTTATTAATTTATTATGCTAAGTGGTAGCGATCTCCTTGCTAAAGTTAAAGAACTTGGTGAAGTTAGCAAGTCAGATCTTGTTCGTGCATGTGGATATGTTTCCACAAAAAAAAATGGAAGCGAACGTTTAAATTTCACTGCTTTCTATGAAGCACTTCTTGAAGCAAAGGGCGTTAACCTCGGAGATGCTGGAGTCGCGGGTATTGGTAAGGGTGGCAGAAAATTAAGTTACGTAGCTACAGTTCAAGGTAATGGTAATCTTTTGATTGGGAAAGCATATACAGCACTTTTAGACTTAAAAGCAGGCGATGAGTTTGAAATAAAACTAGGGAGAAAACAAATTAGATTATTACCCTCGGAAGAATCAGCTTAAATATTATTTTTAATATAAGAATAAAACCCCTTTTCATCCAGGGGTTTCTTAATAAAATTGACTTACAAAATTAGTTTTAAAATTACATTTATTGATCAGCAGCTTTACGCATTTCTTCACAAAATTTACCAATTTGATTTACAACTTCTTTTTTATTACTATTAGATATTCTTTTAACAAATGCACTTCCAATAATTACTCCATCAGCTCCCCATTTACGTACTTTATTAACATGTTCAGGGGAAGATATTCCGAAACCAACAGCGACAGGATTTATACTTTTTTCCTTTAATTTAGTAATAAGATTCTCTACTCTATTTTCCATTGTGTTTCTCTCTCCTGTTACTCCTGTCACGCTCACTAAATAAGTAAAACCTTTTGTATGATTAGATATCATTTTCATTCTTTCAGAGGGAGTAGTAGGAGCAACCAATAATATCAAGTCTATAGAATAAGAACTAATTATTTCTGAAAATTTATATGCTTCTTCCAAGGGAAGATCAGGAATTATTAATCCTGAAACACCTACTTTAGATGCCAATTCACAAAAATTCTCAAGTCCAAAATTTAATATAGGATTAAAATAAGTGAAAAGTATTATTGGAATATGCAACTTATCTTTGAGAGACTCTAATAATTGAACAACCTTTCTCAATGTAGTTCCTGACTTTAATGCTCTAGATGCTGATAATTGAATGATTGGGCCATCAGCAAGAGGATCACTATAAGGGATTCCCAATTCAATAAGATCAGCTCCCTTTTCTTGTAACTTTAATAAAATCTCGGATGTAGTTTCAATATTAGGATCTCCTGCCATGATGAAAGGCATCAATGCTAATTTATTGATTTTCTTTAGTTCCAAAAACTTCTTATTTATTTTTGATAAAGTTTCATTTTTAGGAATTTGCGTTTTCTTGTTTTCTTTCATGAATTTTCGAGATTTTTATTTGATAATTCTTAAGGAGTTTATGGATTCTTTTCTAAATCTTCCATTAGTTTTTCCTGCTCTTCTTTTGATAATAAGTTAAATTTGGTTTCTAGTTTATCATTCACAATTTTTTCATACTCTTTTCTATAACGCTTCCTTTGTTCCATAAAAGTCATTTTTCCGTTTAAAACTCTAAGAACATAAGATGTAACCCAAGTTATGACAATCACAATCAAGATAAAGTTTGAGATAGTGCTAGCGGTAAAGTTATCCATACCGAATTGTGGCGCTAATTTATAACTTAATAGTCCTAATAATGAGATTAATA
>QCVU01000043.1 GCA_003210275.1 Prochlorococcus sp. AG-686-M10 | reverse complement strand
TCTGCTTAGTGCCTTTTGTAACTCTTCTTTTCTTATTAATTCCAAATCAGATCTTAATTTATTTATAACTGGAACTGCTTCTAAACTAGCCCACCACTCCAAAAAAATGATTCTTTCATCTTTAACCAGAGATTCAGCCTCTTTTGCTATTTTTTGTCTAAATTCCTGATTTCTAGAAACAACTTCCTCCAAGTCATCTACATCAAAAGACTCTATGAAAGCATGATGTTTAACATCATTTGAAATATTTCTTGGAACACCTATATCAATAAATTTAAGTTTGTTATTTAAACTAATATTTTCAACTCTTGCTAAATCAATAAAAGGTTTTTCAGAGGCAGTACTTGTAAAGACAAGAGAGGATAAAGATATATTTTCATCCAATTCATTTAAACTCTTGCAATTTATTTCAAGATCTGGGAAACCTCCTGCAAGATTTACGGCTCTATCAATATTTCTATTTAAGAGAGTAAGCTTATGGCATCCTTTGGACTTCAAATGAGTTATTAAAAGTCTACTCATCCTTCCAGCGCCAACGACTAGAACTTTTTCTGATTTCAAACTTACAAGCCCATCAACACCATGATCCTGTCCAATTTTTAATTGAGCCAGTTCTACAGCAGCTGAGCTAATTGAAACGGCTCCAGTTCCTAAATTTGTTTCAGATCTAACTTTCTTCCCAGCACTAACTGATTGACTCAATAACCTATTAAGAATTGGCCCAGTGGATTGATTCTCCTGACCTAATCTCATCATTTTTTTAACTTGCGAGAGTATTTGCCCTTCACCCAAAACGAGGCTATCTAATCCAGCTGAGACTTTCATTAAATGTAAAACAGCTTCTTCTTGTCTAAAATCAAAAAGGTGAGGATTTAGGTCTTCAAAATTTACGCTCGAATAATCTGTTAAGAATTCTTTAATAGATGAAATACCAATATTTATATCTTTAACAAGAGCGTATATTTCCAACCTATTACAAGTACTTAAAATAGAAACTTCTAAAATGTCAGAATAGACCCTCAGAGTTTTTAATGATTCTGAAATCGATTGATCAGGAATACTTAACTTCTCACGGACTTCGACAGGTGCCGTGCGATGACTTAGTCCGACGACAACAATATGCATAAAATCAAATTAAGATATTAAAGTTTGATGTTTTTAGCACCATCTTTCATGTGTATTGTATTTGTAAATCGACAAGTACTATCTAATGTACTTATTACAAGGCTACTGGTTCTAGTACAGTCTTTTTCAAATTTGACTCCGTTAAATAATAATCC
The DNA here is from genome assembly GCA_003210275.1 of Prochlorococcus sp. AG-686-M10. GTDB lineage: Bacteria > Cyanobacteriota > Cyanobacteriia > PCC-6307 > Cyanobiaceae > Prochlorococcus_A. The sequence goes on along the minus strand of QCVU01000043.1, from coordinate 8,626 downwards.
ATCAGTAATTCCACTTCCTGCAAAGATCACATTTTCTCCTGATGCGAGTTCGTTAGCCTCATATATTTTATCAATATCAGTAATTCCCATTTCATTTAAACGTTTAATATTTCCTTCTTTTGTATAGTCAGCCCATTCAGAGGTTTGCGCAATTGCAGGGTCATAAACTAGCTGTCCTTGAAAATGTCCCCCCAGAGCTCTCATGGCGGCAGCAGATATTACACCTTCTGGAGCTGCTCCAATACCCATTAAGCAATGAGTCCCTGTACCTGCAAATCCGCATGCAATTGCAGCTTGAACATCTCCATCTGAGATTGGTTGAATTTTTGCTCCACATTCTCTAATCTCCTTGATCAAATCTTTATGTCTTGCTCTATCCATGACTACTACAGTAAGTTCATCAATCGCTAAATCTAGGCAATTACTTAAAATCTTTAAATTCTCAGTAGCTGATTTCCTGATATCTACCTTTCCTTTTGCCGCTGGAGGTGCTGCTAATTTATTCATATAGAAATCAGGTGCATTGAAAAGCCCCCCAGTGTCAGAGGCGGCTAATACTGCCATGGATCCACGTTGGTTATTAGCACAAAGATTAGTTCCTTCACAAGGATCTACAGCGAAGTCAACTCCTGGACCGTTTCCACTACCAACTTCTTCCCCGATATATAACATTGGTGCTTCGTCACGTTCACCTTCACCTATCACAATTTTCCCTTTCATCTCAATTTTGCCCATTCGCAACCTCATTGCTTCAACAGCAGCTGCGTCAGCTTCGTCTTTCTGACCTAAACCTGTAAGTTTCGCTGATGCGATTGCGGCTTGCTCGACTACTTCGAGAATTTCTTGAATTAAAGTTTGATTCACAATTAAATTTTAAAAGATTTTCTAAGAGGTTTAAAACATATTCTCATAAAAAAGGCATTTTTATGAGAATTAATTTGCTAATTAGTTTTTTTTAACTCTTTGCAGGTGTTACTTTATCAGGCCGCGACTTGAAATTAGGAATAAGCAACCAAATATAGTATCTTTATTAAATATTTTAAAAATTAAATGCCAGAAACTAATTCTAAAAATTCAGTTAGTGTTAATCGACCAATTCAAATAATTCCTTCCGTTCTACCAGCAGACTGGGCAAATATGGGGGCATGCGTTAAAGATCTTGAAGAAGCGGGTGTTGATCGTATTCAATTTGATGTCATGGATGGGAATTTCGTACCAAATCTTACATTTGGACCTGAAATGATTGCTGCATGTAGAAAATATTGCGAGGTTCCTTTTGAGACTCAATTAATGGTAAGCCAATATAATTGTGAGACAATGCTTGAGGCATATGTAAAAGCCACCAAAGGTCCTAATGGAGAGCCCGGAGTTGTCATAGCTCATGCCGAAGCTAATGTTCACCTTCACAGAGTTCTTGGAAAGATTAGAGATCTTGGTGGATCACCATCTGTTGCATTAAATCCTCATACACCATTTGAAATGATTGAAAACATTATGGATATGGTTGATCATGTCTTGGTAATGACAGTTAATCCAGGATTTGGTGGCCAAGCCTACATCCCAACCATGTTAAACAAAATAAGAAAGATTAGACAATTTATAATTACAAAGAATTTAGATGTAGATATTGAAGTTGATGGTGGAATAAAAGCAAATTGGACCATTTCGCAATGTGCTGAAGCTGGTGCTAATTGTTTCATTGCGGGAAGTGGAATGTTCGCTTATCCAACTTTAAAAGAGGGTTGTGATGAATTAAGGTCAGTTGCATTAGACGCTCAAAATGGAAAGATAATTTCAGAGCCTTAATAATTGGCACTTAAAATAAATTAAACATTCCAAAAATCCAACCATAACTGTGCAAACCTACACCTAAGAAATTTACTCCGATATAGCATATTAGTACTATAAAAAAGCCAGAAGTAGCAAGTAATGCAGGTCTTCTACCTTGCCAACCTCTACTTATCCTCATATGTAAATAGGCAGCATAAAATAACCAAGAGATGAAAGCCCAGGTCTCCTTAGGATCCCAACTCCACCAAGTACCCCAAGCTTCATTGGCCCAAATAGCTCCAGTAATTAAACCAAGAGTTAGAAGAACAAATCCTACTAATATAGATCGATAACTAAGAGTATCTAATTCCTCAGAATGAGAAAAATTTATAGGCTCAATCACATTATTGATCGAGTATGAATTAGACATTTTGAAACCACCTACACCTGTAGAACTACTTCTAAGTTGAAGAGGTTGGCTTTTATTAATAAACAGTACAGAAGCTGAAAGTAAAGAGCCAATTATAAGAGCGGCATAACTAAGCATGACTACACTTACATGCATAATTAACCAACTTGATCTTAATGCTGGGACAAGATTAGATGATAGCTTTAAATCTTCTGGCAAAACAAAGCAAGCAAAAGCTACAGTTAAAAGTTCAACAGGTATTGCTATTGCTGCGATTATCGGAGTCGGGTATTCATTCTCAACTAATAATTGACCTAAAGATATACCCCAAGCTAAGAAATATAGCGATTCATATAAATTACTAATTGGAAAATGTCCCGATAAACTCCATCTAAAGATAAGCTGCAAAGCTATGAGAAGATTAATTAAAATAGTAATTAATCTCACATATGATGAGGATTTTTTATTAAATAAGGCTAATAGAGAAACAGGCAAATTAATTAATAAAAAATAAAAAATTAAAATGCCTATAGAAGATACAGGATCGTAAAATAAATTTTTGACAAATCCATAAAATATCATCTGTAGATTATAAAGCTGTATTATTTGACTTATTTATAAAATAATAAAATAAATAAAATATTCATGAATATATCAAAAAATTTAATTTAAATTTAATTTAAATTTATTTCTAAATCAACTACTTAAAGTTGAAAATCATCCCCCAAATAAAACTTTTTCACTATCTGATTACTTGCAAGTTCAGTAGATGTTCCATGAGCTAAAATCCTTCCTTCACTTAAAACATATGATTTGCTTGTAATTAATAAAGTCTCTCTTACATTATGGTCAGTGATAAGAATACCCATTCCAGACTTACTTAGTTTAATAATAAGTTTCTTTAAATCATTAACAGCCAAAGGATCGATCCCAGCAAAAGGTTCATCCAAAAGTAAATATTTCGGTCCTTCTCTACCAACTGATAGAGCTCTTGCTATTTCACACCTTCTCCTCTCCCCTCCTGATAGTTGATAACCATAATTATCAACAACTTTATTTAAATTAAATTCATTAATTATTTTTTCTCTCTTATTTCTTACTAATGCGCTATTAAAAAATGAATTATATAAGGCTAAGTCAATATTTTCTTTAACTGTTAGATCTCTGAAGATACTTGCTTCTTGAGTTAAATATCCTAAACCAAGTCTTGCTCTTCTAGGCAAAGGTAAATTGTTTATAGATTTGCCATTCATTAATATATCTCCCTTATCAGGTTTTAAATTGCCAACCGCAAGATTAAAAGTAGACGTTTTACCCGCACCATTTGGTCCCATTAAACCTACAATTTCGCCTGGGCATACCTTTATTGACACATTCTTTACTATTGATTTCCCTTCAATAGTCAGAAATACGTTCTTTATTTCAAAATTCATTCTTCTCTTTTATCAATAGATAGGGCTTATCATTCTCATTTAATTCCTCTTTATATTGAAGTTTTCTTAATAATGTCTCAAGACATTTACAAAAAGATTCGAGGTCTATACCTAAATCAATATTTGTTCTACTTTTTATTCTACCTAAGCCTTCACCCATTAATATTGTTGCTCCATTGAAATTACCTTTGCTTAAATGGAATTGAGAAACAGACACTTGAAGTATACCTTGTATAACTTGTCTCTCATCGCCATCAAGAGTATTCCATATATCTTCAAAAGCATCATGAGCTTCATACCATTTTTGTTTATTAAAAAGATTTAAAGCCTCTAAAAAAATATCCTCGAAACTTTTGATATCTTCTTCTCTCATAATATTTTATTTTTTCATTGCCTTCTTCTTATTTAATTTTCTCATTCTTATAGAATCTGGTGTGACCTCTAACATTTCGTCGGGACCTATATATTCAAGTGCTCTCTCAAGAGTGATATCTACTGGAGATTGTAAAGTATCTAATTCTTCTGCTCCCGCAGATCTAATGTTAGTCAATTGCTTGGTTTTACAGATATTTAACTCTAAATCTTGTGATCTATTATTCTCGCCAATAATCATACCTTTATAAACTTTTACTCCTGGTTTAATAAAATAAACACCTCTATCTTCTGCATTTTTTAAAGCATAGAATGTTGCTACACCCTCTTCAAAAGAGATAAGTACACCATTTCTTCTTGTCTCAAAATCTCCAGCTTTAGGTTTATATTCATAGAAAGAATGACTCATAATTCCCTCACCTCTGGTTATTCTGACAAATTCACCTCGGAAGCCGATAAGGCCTCTTGATGGCACAAGAAATTCTAATTGGGTTCTTCCGTCTGAACTTGTCTGCATGTTTTTCATTTCAGCCTTTCGTGATCCTAGTTTTTCAATACAAGATCCAACTGCTACCTCTGGAACATCTAAAACTAATGTCTCTATGGGTTCGCACTGAACATCATCAATTTCTCTAAAAATAACTTGAGGTTGCGATATTTGGAATTCAAAACCTTCTCGTCTCATTGTTTCTATCAAAATTCCTAAATGAAGTTCCCCTCTCCCAGAAACAGAAAATCTATCTGGAGAATCCGTTTCTTCAACTCTTAGGGCTACATTAGTTAATAATTCCCTTTCCAATCTATTCTTTAATTGTCTACTTGTAACAAATTTCCCTTCCTTGCCAGCGAATGGAGAATCATTTACCACAAAGGTCATATTTAAGGTAGGTTCATCAACTTTAATTAAAGGAAGTGGATGAGGAGAATCAGGACAAGCAATCGTTTCACCAATATTTACATCATCAAAACCGGAAACAGCAACAATATCTCCTGCAAAGGCTTCTTTGATATCAATTCTTTGTAATCCCTCAAAGCCTAAAAGCTTACTTACTTTACCCTTGATAGTTTTCCCACTTTCTTTTATTAAGCTGGCTTGTTGGCCATTTTTTATAGTTCCATTGTGAATTTTTCCAATCACAATTCTTCCTAAGAAATCAGAATAATCCAAAGTTGTAATTTGAAGTTGCAATGGCTTATTTGAATCTCCTACAGGTGGTGGAACATGCCTAAGAATAGCTTCAAAAAGAGGCAGCATATTATCGCTATTTGATTCCATTTCTTCTTTTGCAAAACCAGATAAACCACTACCGAATAAATAAGGAAAATCGCATTGATCATCATCAGCACCTAATTCAAGAAATAAATCAAGAACTTTATCCACAGCAATTTCTGGGACTACTCTAGGTCTATCAATTTTATTTACAAAAACTATAGGCCTAAGACCTTTTTCTAAAGCTTTTTTTAAAACAAATCTTGTTTGAGGCATAGGGCCCTCATTAGCATCGACAATTAATAAACAACCATCAACCATGCCCAAGACTCTCTCAACTTCGCCGCCGAAGTCAGCATGGCCAGGCGTATCAATAATATTAATTCTTGTATTTTTGTAATTAACAGCAGTATTTTTTGAAAGTATTGTTATGCCTCTTTCTCTCTCGAGATCATTTGAATCCATCACGCAAGTTGGAACTACTTCGTTATCTCTAAATATTCCAGATTGGGATAATAATGCATCAACAAGTGTTGTTTTCCCATGATCTACATGAGCGATAATTGCTACATTTCTTATTTCTTTAATTAAAGTTGACATCAATAAACTTACAAACAAATAGTTGATTAATTCAAGGCTAACTCAAAGAATGCTTATTCTGAAGAATTTATCCATAAGACTTTGAAAATCAAATACAAAAACTCTCATTAGTTATAAGTTTTTAGTATTTTAGCTTTTTTCAAATTCCTATTTGATGCTTCAAAAACTTTAAGTGCTTCTATCGATCCTTCGTATCTCCAGTGCCAAGGCTCATAATCAACATTTTTATTATTTTGATTAAAAGATAATTTGAAATGATACTTGGCTGCATTCTTTTTAAGCCATCTAAACGCATCCGTGTTTTCAAATTCAACTTCAAAGTCTGTTTCTCTGTTGTAAGCATCTCCAATATCTATAGCAAATCCTGTACTATGTTCAGAATATCCTGGTGGTGCTGAGACCCTAGCTCTCTCTGCAGCGATTTGATTTCTCATGGATTTTAAAGAATAAAAAATATCTTTTTGCAGATTTATTGATCTATATCCACTAAGGAATACTAAGTATATTCCATCTTTTCTCGCATCTTTTCTCATCTTCAGAAGAGAATCACTCATATCAATATGAACTTCAATATTTGGTTCAATAAAGACTAATTTTTCTTTTGAAATTTCCTTGTAGGGTAAATGACCCAAAATACTAAGATCATTATTTACAACTTTTTTAACATTATTAACTCCAGAGAGAATAATTTTAAAATTACTCTTAAATGCCAAGCCAATAAAAGGTAAAAGAAATATTAAAAAAAAAGCTATAGATAAAAAATATTTCTTTAATTTAAATTTATTTTCATTTAAATTCCTTCTCTCCGCAACATGTATATCAATGTCTTCATTTATAAGATTCTTTTTTTTCAATATAAGAATAATAATTCAAAAGATATTTCGATATTAACTATTAATTTACGAAATGCACTTTTATAAGGAAATTGATGTAGTTTTTTAATAGGGTACAATTTTTTTTTAATATGTTGAGAGTTGCTGTTATCGGGGGAGGGCCAAGTGGTTCATGTGCTGCTGAAATACTTGCTAAATCTGGGATTAAAACTTGGCTTTTTGAAAGGAAATTAGATAATGCAAAACCATGCGGAGGAGCCATTCCTCTTTGCATGGTTGAGGAATTTGACTTACCAGAAACTATTATAGATAGAAAAGTAAGACATATGAAAATGATATCTCCCTCTAATAGAGAAGTTGATATTAGCTTGGATAATGTTTATGGCAAAAGTGATAATGAATATATAGGAATGTGCAGAAGAGAGGTGATGGATGCATTTATGAGAAACAGAGCTTCTGAACTTGGGGCAACATTAATTAATGGATTAGTTACTTCAATTGATACTGGGAATGATAATCAAGGTCCATACAAACTTTCATATTCAGATTTTTCTTCTGGAGAAAAGAAAGGAGAACTTAAAGAATTAACTGTAGACCTCTTGATTGGGGCTGATGGAGCCAACAGTAGAGTTGCAAAAGCAATGGATGCAGGCGATTACAAAGTGGCAATAGCATTCCAAGAAAGAATTAAGTTGCCTAAAGAAGAAATGAGTTACTACGAAGACCTCGCTGAGATGTATGTAGGAACAGATGTTTCTCCTGATTTTTATGGTTGGGTATTTCCTAAATATGATCATGTAGCAGTAGGGACAGGCACAATGCAAAAGAACCAATCTCTTATAAAAGGTCTACAAGAAGGAGTAAGGAATAGAGCAAAAAAAAGGCTGGTGAATGGTGAAGTCATAAAAGTTGAAGCACATCCTATTCCTGAGCATCCAAGACCTCGAAGAGTTGTAGGCAGGATGGCTTTGGTAGGTGATGCAGCTGGCTATGTAACGAAAAGCTCTGGAGAAGGTATATACTTTGCTGCAAAAAGTGGAAGAATGTGTGCTGAAGAAATCGTTGAAGCTTCAAAAAACGGGGAACAGATTCCATCAGAAAAAGATTTAAAAAATTACTTAAAAAAATGGGATAAAAAATATGGAACAACCTACAAGGTATTAGAAATTCTTCAAAATATTTTCTATAGAAATGATTCAGCTAGAGAAGCTTTTGTTGAAATGTGTGATGATATGGATGTTCAAAGACTAACTTTTGATAGTTATCTATATAAAAAAGTTGTTGCGATGAAACCCCTTCAGCAAATTAAACTAACTATGCTCACTCTTGGATCAATTTTAAGAGGGAAAGCACTGGCACCATTAAAATATAAACCAGTTAAAAGTGCTGTAAGAGAAGAAAAAGAAGTCGAAAAAATGCTTAAGAATTATTCAATTAAAGGTGGAATTAAAGTTAAGAGTTAAAAAGTGTAAAATCAGCAATTTTTAAAGAGTAATTTCTGACCAATCCTAATAAATTGAGGCGATTATTTTTAAGTTCAGGATTTTCTGCCATGATCAGAACACCCTTTTCATTATCAAATAGTTCATTAAGGTTATCAGAATTAGTCTTAAATAAATTAAATAATTGAAAATAATCCCAATTTGGTAATTTAACAATTTCTTCTAATTCTTTGATAAATTTAAATACCTTAGTTTCGCATTCTTTTTCAAATAGATCTGGATTTACATAATCATTGATTGAAAGAATTGTTGTTTTAAGATTTCCATTTTGAGCAAGTTTACTAACTCTCGAGATAACTTTTTGAATTTCAAAAAAATCTGCTTTTCCTTTGAGTTTGTTAATAGTATTAATTCTGTTTTTTAAATCCAAAATATTCATTATGTTTATTTTATTAGAGGTCTCAATTAAACAAATAGCTTTAATTAGATCTTTACTGATAGATAATTCATCAAGATGACTAATAATTCTTTGATTAGTAAATTCGATTAAATCATTT
>QCVU01000042.1 GCA_003210275.1 Prochlorococcus sp. AG-686-M10 | reverse complement strand
CTCTTCAGGTAAGGAATAAATGCTTGTAGAGCATTGGATCTTAGCTCGGTTTATGTTTATATCAAAATAAATTTAGAGTGTCTACTCAAATGGGATAAGAAAGCCAATTCTTTCTCAAAAGTATTTTCATACTATTCCTTTCAATTAATTAATCCCTTTGCATATCTTTCTTTTTCTTCTTCTTCTCATTTTTCTGTTTCTTCTTAACTTTTTCTTTTACATCTTCTACTTTTTTTTCAATCTCTTTTAGCTTATTTGAGATTTCTTTTATAGCTTCTGCTTTCGGTTCTTTAACTTTAGTTTCTTTTAACTCTTCCGTTTTTGCTTTCACTTCAATCAATGGCTTTACTTCAGTTTTTGATTCCAATACTTTTGACTTTATTTTTATTGATTTATTTGCTTCAGCAAATTCTAATGCTCTCTTATTGAAGGTTATCATTACAAAATAAAAAACTGATATAACAATTGGAATATGAGCTAATCCACCTGCAATAACTTTTGCTTGTGAGTAAACCATTTATAAGTTGATAAGAATCTCGAATATTCAAGCATGAATTTCATGAATCTCTATGAGTAATCTCACCTTTTAATAAGCAAAAAAAAAGAGATTGTAATCCCGCCTTTGGGAAACAATCTCTACACTTAGTACTTAGTTATGCCTGGGAATAAATTAACAACGCACCTAAATCATTGATCCTTGTTATTAATCTTGTTGGCTGCTTAAACCAATCTAATGAACTTCTCTGGTGGACTATCGATCATTTCTAATCCCTCCATTTGATTAATTGGAAGTTAGTACGAATAATTTTTTTTGTATATGAGTAGATATGCTGATTAATTTAAAACTTTGAAATTTTATTGCAAAGAGTGTTAGAAATTTATTTCTAAGCAAAAGAAATATTGTTATGGCAGAAAAAGAAAATCTTCAAATTTACAAAGCAACAGATCGATAAAGCTAGAAAAAATTGAGAGTTTTTTATCCATCTGAACTAAATTCCTTGAGAGTCAATTCGCAGCAATACTTAATAAGAATTATCTGAAGTCTATAGATTTATCATTGCAGCTTATTCAAAGGGAATCAGCAGGAGTCCACCATCCTGCAGCAGGTCCAATAAATCTAACAACTACCCAAAGAATAATTAAACCTACAATTCCATACCAACTAGCTCTTATGCTTAGTTTAAGTAAAGTATCTCTCTGCTTAATCGTAAAAGGTAGCCACTCAAATAATCTAGGCGATTCATCTGATTTAGATTTAGGATTATTTTTTTTAGGTGCAAGACCTAATGATTTTCTTCTTTTTGCTTCTCCCATATTTAAAGATATTTCCTGAATAATAACCTAATCGTAAGGAAGCATATAGTTTATTTGTTTTGAAGGTTGAATACTTTGGATAATTGACCGACCCCATTTTCTTTTATTTGCTCTTCCATCAAGAATTATTAATTTACCAGAGTTCTTTCTAAGAGGGGAAATTGACTTTTCTAATTTTTGTATTGCCTCAGGAAGTAAGAATTCTCTAAACCAATCTTTAGAAAGATTCTTTTTATGAAAAACAGTGATTTCATTTATAGGCTCTGCCATATTTGGTATAGGTAGTAATGGAATAATTATTTGTTCTGGACTTTTTATTAAATAGGAATTATTTATCCACCAAAAATAACTAGCACATAAAATTTCATTATTAAGCGAAGGAATACTCTCTAGTAAAACTCGCTTTCCATAGATAGATGCTAATTCTGTAGCAAATTCAAGCTTCAAATCAGCGTCATCAGATAAAACTAAAGTAAGTCCTTTAGTGAAAATAATTAATTTTTTACTCTTATCAAAAATATTTTTTGTAAACATTGGATTATTTGGGAGCATTTGTCTAGGCGGAACATATACTAAAATCTTTTTTTCAATAAAATTACTCCTAAAATTCATAACCAAATTAATCTCGACATTTTCTTTTTTGAGATACTTTTGAAAAAAATTATCTTTTCTTAATCCTGACAAAAAAACAAATTTATTATTTATAAGTAATTGTTTAATCTGAGAAAGTTCATCTATAGGTTCTAAATAAAAATTCCACTCAAAATTTATATCATCTAAAGTTACCCAGCATGCCCAACCTCCAGAAAGAGCATTACTTACCCTCAAAAATTGATCAGAATATGAAGAGTTTTCATGAAAGAACTTGGAAAGAAAGTTTAATTCTTCCTTATCTAAAAAAATATTATTATTATCTAAAACTTTTCTCAAGAAAAACTTCTTTTTAAGTGAGTTATAAGTACTAATAATCTTTTGAGCTACGGATGATGAATCATCAAAATTATAAAACCAATTCTGTTTCAAGAATGCAATTCTATAATAATTTTTTAAATCTTCTTTTATATTTTCAACCCCAGAAAAAATAATACGATGATTTCTAGAACTAAAAGTCTTTGCATCATCAAGCAAATTTTCAAGAGTGATCAGACAAACTCGATGATTTGAAAAATTTATTTGATCATTTTCTAAAGTAAAATCAAATCCAAGATTTTTTAATTTTCCTAAGTGATTGTTTTTTAAAAATTTTATTTTTTCATGAGATAAAACAAATATTGAATTTTCTTCAAATAAAAATAAAGAAATTAACAAAGCGGAGAGCCAATTATTAGTAGAAAAAATTTCTGAGTTAATTAAATAAGTTTCATTTGTTTGAAGACATTTTGAAATTATTCGCCCGAAAGAGTAAATATGATCCCAATCTGTTTGATGGGATTTAATAAATCTTTTTAAGTATTGATGACTTAGAATTTCAAGCATTATATAATTTTTAGTAATATCAAATTACAAAGACATGCTCTCAATATACAAAAAATTGGTATCAATATAAAGGAGACTCAAATTAATGAATATTGGAATTGTGGGACTAGGACTTATTGGGGGTTCAATAGGATTAAAACTCCAAAGATTAAACCACACTATTTACGGAGTCACGAATAATAATTTCAATAAAATAAAAGCAATAGAGAGGAATCTTGCGAATATTGTTAGCTGCGATTTAGACATCCTAAAAGAATGTTCCCTAATAATATTGGCATTACCCATTAAAGATCTTATCCATCCTTCCAAAGACCTAATAAGTGCAATTCCAAAAGATGCGATAGTAACCGATGTCGGTTCTATAAAAGAACCAATAATAAGCACATGGGAAAAAATACATCCATTATTTATTGGATCACATCCTATGGCAGGTACAGAAGAAAAAGGAGTTGAATCAGGTTTCGAAAGTTTATTAGAAAATGCAAAATGGATTATCACTCCTACTTCGAAAACTAATTCAAATTCATTAAAAACGTTAAGTAATTTAATTACCTCTATGCAATGTGAGATCTGTAAAGCATCACCAAAAGAACATGATGAAGCTGTTTCCTTAATATCTCATTTACCTATATTTGTTGCTTCTTCATTAATAAAAACTGCCAACGCAGATAAAAATAAATCGCTATTGGACCTAACTCAAAGACTAGCCGCTACGGGATATGCTGATACAACAAGAGTTGGAGGTGGTAATCCGAATTTAGGTTTGGATTTAGCTATAAACAATCAGACAAATATCTTAAAAGCAATTAAAGACTTTAAAAAAAATATTAATGAAATTGAAGCTTTAATCAAAGACAATAAGTGGGAATTACTATCTAAAAAACTTACAAAAGCGATGGAAATAAGATCAAATTTCACGAATTAAAAATCTTATAAATAAAAATCGTTAATTCCTTTAGAAGCTAAAATTTGCCTTGAAACCATTAGTGCTGACTGACTAACACCCGCTGTCCCTTCTCCTGGATAAATAGAATCACCACATAACCATAAACCTTGAAAAGGAGTTCTACTTGATAACCCAAATAATCCAAAAATATCAGGATTTTGACCTAGACCTCCTACTATCCCATTTGGCCTATTAGTCCACCTTTCAAATCCTAATGGGGTAGCTAATTCCTTATGAAGCCAATTTTCAGAAGCAATATCAAATTGATTTTCAAGTACCTTTGAAATTTTTTGTAGATACTCCTTTTTTTTCTTTATGTAGTCATGTTTATCTAAATCAAACCAGTCATTCGTTTTTGTAAAAAGACTTGCTATTAAGGTAATCTCTCCTTTTGGGGCTCTTCCATCTCCATCCTCACTTATGGATACAAAAAGTGACCCTAATTCATTTGAAACGAATTGATAATGATTTGAAGAGATTAATTTAATATGATCTTTTTTTAAAGCTGAATAAAAGACTAATGCACCGCTTGGATCAGGAAGACATTTTATTCTTTTTTTATAATTATCATCTTTATCTAGAAGATTGTCTAGATGTTTCAAAAGAGATTGTGGAGGAGGTGTATAAATTACATCATCGGCGTAGTAATTTATCTGCTTTAGCTTAGATGTTGCACAAACTTTCCAACTTTTTTTTACATCATCAAAATTTATGGAATTTACTTTTTGACCAAAAACAATATTTACTCCCATTTTTGTTAATGAATCTTCTAAAGCATCACTTAAAGCCTGCATTGATTTTTTTAAATGCCATAGACCATGTGGTTGTTGACACATTTGCAACACTGTAGAGCCATATAGAGCTGCAGTTTTAGAAACGTCTTCTTGTGAATAAAGCTTTAATTGCAAATTAAGAAACTTAATTAATCTCTCATCATTAGATAATCCACAAATACGTAAAAGATCAAAGATAGTAGATTTGACCAATATTCCTGTTACTAGATTCATTGGAACCAATGCTTTAAAAAGTTGCGAGAAATCCCAAAAATTCCTAAAGGGTAATACAGGATTGTTATTAGCAAAAGTCCAATTACTCTGATGAATTAAATTACATAGTTGCCAAAATTTTTGACTACCTGGGAACTGCATCTCCCTCTCCTTAATCCATTCATTTTTGTCATACCAAATAGGTATTGGCTTGCTGCCATCATTTAAATCAACAATGCAAGCTGGATTTAAGATAGTAGCTTCGGGAAGAGGAATATCTAAAAATTTAAAAATCTTGGAGTGTATTCCCCCTTCTTCCAAACCTGCGACTTGAGTTGCCCCAACATCAAAGATATATCTTTTTCTTTTAAAAGTTCCTGCACACCCTCCTGATTGCGTATGCGATTCAATCAACGTCACTGAAAGGCCTAGTTTTGATAAAATTGCTGCAGAAGTTAGTCCTGCTATACCAGCACCAACTACAACAATTTCAGTCTTTGACATAAAAATGCAAAAAATACCACATATCGAACTTAGCGAAATTTGTTATCAATTAGGTGAAGGATCACCAAAAAGTATAAAACAAGTTTTTGGGGGAGATATTCACGAGTCGTGGCAAATAGAATTTAATAATGCTAAATTCTTTCTTAAAAGAAATGCAAAAAAAGTAAAATTTCTCGGATTTGAGAAATTTTGTCTTAAGAATCTACAGATATATATTAATTATGAAAACTTAATCGTTCCTAAAATCATTTCCTACTTAGAGGTTAATAATATAGAACTTTTACTAATGGAATGGATAGATATGAACAATTGTGATCAGCAAAAATTAGGGAAAGGTTTAGGAGAAATGCACATTGAATCAAATAAATTTAATCCAACAAGTTTTGGATATCCTATTCATGGTTATATAGGAACCACAAATCAAATAAAAGGATGGGAAAAGAATTGGATTACATGTTTTATTAATTTAAGAATTGAACCTCAATTAGCAATGTTAGAAAAAGATTTTTTAGGAAATCATATTAAAAATAAATTAAAGTCAAAAATTGAATCGGTACTAATTGAGCATGAGCCATTAATATCCCTTGTTCATGGGGATTTATGGTCGGGAAATATCGGAGTGAATCAAATGAATAAAGGTGTAATTTTTGACCCTGCATCATGGTGGGCAGACTGTGAAGTAGATATTGCTATGACAAGATTATTTGGTAATTTTCGAAGTGAATTTTATGAAAATTATCATAAAATTGTTCCAATTAAAAAAGGATATGAAAAAAGAACTATTATTTATAATTTTTATCATGTATTAAATCATGCCAATATGTTTGGTGGATCATATTGTCATCAAGTCAAAAGCTATATCAGGGATATATTGAGTATGTAAACTAATCTTACCCTAAGTATGTTTTTTTGAGGTTTTGAACCTTTTCTAAAACTACTTCACGATTTTCACTTGTACGGAGATTTTGCCAACTCCATTGACCAACAACCACTACTCCTAGTAATTCTAGAAGACCAGGTAGAATCGGGAAAAAATTAATCGTGTCAATAACAACTTTAATTATTATTTGAGCGATAACTACAACGGCAATTATGCCTGCTGCTTTACCATATTTTCCCATTTGGGTCCAATCAATAGTTCCAAGTGTTTCATTGATTTTTCCCATTACATCAGAATACTTCTCTGAAAAGCTTTTACTTTCTGAGTTTGTTTCGGAGCCGGAGTCTTGATTTGACTCAGGAGTGTTATCACTCATGAATTCAGTCAACTTAATATATGAACCAGACAGTATCGGAAAAATCGTCTGTTGACTACCTTTTTGTTATGCATAATTCCGAACCGAAACATTTTGTATTCTGCAAGATTTATTGATACTAATCAAGTTTTAAGATATTTCGTCTCAATTTTTATTTGTAAAAACTTCACAATATCGTCTTGTTCTAACAAAAAACACTTAAAAACTTCGTCAACATAAAAAAATAAAAAGACTAAAATTATTATTTAAATTATTATATTTTCATAGATTATCAAAAAAAAGAATGACAATATCAACTGATCGAAATTCTGATTTCTTATCTTTAGATGAAGAGGAAAGATTCAAAAAGCATTTAACATTAAAAGAAATAGGATTCAAAGGACAATTAAAGCTAAAAAACAGTTCAGTAATATGTATTGGAGCAGGAGGACTGGGTTCTTCAGTTTTGCTTTATCTTGCCGCTGCAGGAATTGGAAGAATTGGAATCGTTGATAATGATCAAGTTGAGAAGTCGAATTTACAAAGACAAATTATTCATGAAACAAATACGGTTGGAAATTTAAAAATTAATTCTGCCCGAGAAAGAATTAAAAGATCTAATCCTAATATAGAAGTATTAACATTTAATGAAAGAATAAACTCGGATAATGTTATTGAAATCATTAAAGACTTTGATATTATTTGTGATTGTTCAGATAACTTTGGTACTAGATATTTAATAAACGATGCCTGCTTAATACTTAATAAGGCTTTAGTTTTTGGAAGTGTTCAGGGTTTTGAGGGCCAAATAAGTGTCTTTAATCTAAATAAAAAGAGTCCTAATTTAAGAGACTTACTACCAGAATCGCCTGCAAAAAACAGAATCCCAAGCTGTGAAGAGTTTGGGGTTGTAGGAGTTTCAACTGGTCTTATAGGAATTTTACAAGCAAATGAGATATTAAAAATTATTTTAAAAAAAGGGAAGATTCTTGACGGCAAGATTATGATTTTTGACCTACTAAATATGAATATAAAAACTTTAAATTTAAAATCTGATAAGTTAAATAAAAATATTAAAAACCTTTCTCAATTTGAAGATTTTTACAAAGAAATATTATGCCAAGATAATATCAACATCAAGAAAATTAAAGCTAAAGAATTTAATTATTTATACGAATCAAAATCAAATAAAATACTTCTAATTGATGTTAGAGAAAAGGAAGAGTTTAATAAATACTCTATAAAAGGTTCTATATCGATACCCCTCAATAATCTCGAACAAAAATCTCACCTAGAATTTATTAAACAAGAAAGTTTAGATAAAGAAATTTTCACATTATGCCAATTAGGAAAACGTTCAGAAAAAGCATCAAAGATTTTGATGAAATCGCAAATTTCATCAAAATCAATAGAGGGAGGAATTAAAAAAATCAATCCAATACTACGAAGTAATTATTTAAAAAAAATTTAATAATCGACCCCTTTCTTTAAATCAACTCCAACATTTGCGTAATGCTTGTGACAAACCATTTCAGAATATACATCCGCGAGTTCGAAGTATGAAGGTTCATTTTTACATCTCCCAGTAATAATAACTTCTGTATCTGAAGGTTTTTTTATGAGAGTTTGATATATAGATTCAACAGGTAAAAGTTCTAAATCAACAGTTGGATTTAATTCATCCAAAATAATAGTTTTATATAAACCACTCAGAATAGCCGCTTTAGCAATTTCCCAAGCTCTTTCAGCTTCAACATAATCAACTGGCTGTTGTTGACCTCTCCATACTATGGCATCTCTCCCAGAACGTAGGTGGTCTACTAAATGTGGGTAACTCTCTCTCAAGGCTTCTATTGCAGCATCTTCGGTATAACCGTTGCCACCTTTTAGCCATTGTAATATTAAAACTCTATGACTTTTATCTTGAGATATTCCTTTACCAATAGCTTGCAGAGCTTTACCTAATGCACTTGTAGATTTACCTTTTCCTTCACCAGTATAAACTTCAATACCACCACAGTTATTCATCTTACTATCAGATTGCTTTAAATCCCTTTTTAAACGTGGTCTCATTTCTGAATGAAGTTGAGATATGCGTATCAGAGAAGAAGGAGCTGCTCTTCCTGTGATAATTATTTCCAAATCGTCAGGTCGATTTTGAAGACAATTAACCACTTCCTCAATATTAAGCATCCCTAAATCTAAAACAGGATTCAATTCATCAAGAACTACAACAGAATAAAGGGAACTAGCAATTGCTCCTTTAGCAATATTCCAACCTCTCTCAGCCTCATTAATATCAGATTTTGTAACTTGATCAGCATTAAAAAATTCAGATCTCCCTGTCCTTACATGATCTATTAAGTGTGGGAAACCTCTTTGTAATGCTTCTATTGCGGGATCTTCATCATATGACCTCTCCGGGCCTTTTAAGAATCTAAGCAATAAAACTCTAGTCTGTTTCTTTTCGCATATCCCTAAACCTATTGTTCTAAGTACCACTCCTAGAGCAGCCTGACTTTTTCCTTTTCCTTCCCCATCGTAAATGTGTAATTGACCTTTGGATCTTTCTTGACTGCCACTTGCGGTAACAATACCAATACCTCTATTACTACTAGTATTTGTCAATTGAGAAAAGTGAATAAATTTAACTTAAGATATAATCAATAATATTATTAAAAATTTAATAATAAACAAAATCTATCCATATCTTAATTTAAATTTTAGTAACAGTCGTATGTTCTATCAACTTGAAATCCTCTCTGATGAACAAAATGAAAAACTCAAGGAAATTAGAACTTTTATCCAAAACCTCGATAGCGTTTGTGTGGCCTATTCAGGCGGAGTTGATAGTACATTGGTAGCCTCTTTAGCGTTCGAGCAATTAGGAAGCAAAGCAGTGGCAATTACTGGGGTTTCCCCCGCATTAGCTAAAACATTACTTGATGAGGCAAAAAGTCAAGCGAGATGGATTGGCATACAACATTTAGAAATTAAGACGTCAGAATTAGATCAACCAAGTTATAGTGAAAATCCTAAAAATAGATGTTTTGCTTGCAAAAAAGAGCTTCACAAACACACTACATTTTTATCTAAAAAACTTAATTACAAAATTGTCTGTGACGGAGTTAATCTTGATGATCTAAACGATTACAGGCCTGGGATCCAAGCAGCTAAAGAAGCAGGAGTTTTATCTCCCTTAGCGTTGTTTAAGTTTACAAAAAAAGATATAAGGGATATATCAAGAGCGTTAGGGTTCCCGTGGTGGGATAAACCTGCTCAACCTTGTTTATCATCAAGGTTTCCTTATGGCCATTCAATAACAAATGAAAGACTAAATATGGTAGAAAAAGCTGAAGACTATATTAAAAAAGGGAGCATCTCAGAAGTTAGAGTAAGATGTCATGGTTCAACAGCGAGAATAGAAATTCCCAAAAAAGAATTGCAAATATTTTGTGAAGAATATGATTTTAATGAATTAGTTAATTATTTCTCTAATTTAGGATTCAATTGCACAAGTCTAGATCTTGAGGGTTTAGTAAGCGGCAAGCTAAATAGATAAATTTAAAAATCTAATTTATTGTTTTAATTTGACTATAGACTTCTGAAGGAGGATTTCTATCAATTACACGTAAAAGATGCTCTTTAGCCATTAAAGCTTGAATTAAGTATTTACATGATATTTCTGGCTT